>JBIKYZ010000037.1:0-26499 GCA_044354985.1 Pseudanabaena sp.
CAGCGCTTTACTAAGTTAGCTTGGTTCTATAGGTTTGTCAACCCCTTTTTTAAGAAAGTTTTTGAAAGCCTTTCGCTTGATGCCTCTATCCCTTGCGGTAGAAGGATTGTAGACTCTAAAAAGTTTTTTACTTTCTTGTGATGGGTAGCTCTAGAGTTTTTACTAGGGTGATTTGGTTACTGACTGACAATGTAGGGTGAGGGAATTGCCTTAATCTGCCCCGATCGCACGAGAGCTTGGTAGATGAAAGCGGCAACTTCGGCTCTGGTGGCAGGCTGATTAGGATTTAAGAGTTTTAGATTTGGATAATTGACAACCATACGGTTCTCAGTTGCAGCCGCTACACTGTTGCGAGCGTAGGCAGGGACAGTGGTTGCATCTGAATAAAGTTGTAAGGTGGTATTAGCAGGTTTAGTTGGTGCATAGCCCAAGCCATTAGCTAAGGAAACAAGAATTTGCACACGGGAAATATTTTCATTCGGGCGGAATGTGGTGGCGGAATAGCCAGACATAAATCCTGTTGTATAGGCTTTTTGAATAGCAGTCGCTGCCCAGTTAGTTGAGGAAACGTCAGTAAAGGTAGCGCTACTACGGACGGTTTGCTTATTCATTGCTTGACTGAGCAATGCTGCAAATTGGGCTCTTGTTACAGGATCATTGGGGCGAAAACTACCATCAGGGAAGCCTTTGATAATGTTTCTGGAGGCTAGCTCTTGAATAAAAGTTTGCGCCCAGTAGTTTGCAGGGACATCTTTGAACGCAACTTGAGTAGTTGGAGTTGTGGGAGTAGAAGGTGATGTAATTGGGGATGATGGCTGCACAAGACTGACGGAGCCTTGAACACGCTTGGGATCAACTTGGTTGCCGATCGCCACGATTGTGACTCCAGAGGCATTGTTGATATCAGTCTGTTTATTGTTTTGAAAAATATTTTGTCCAGGACTAGAGGTTGTGCCAAGATCGACATTAGGTTGCCCTTTGCGATCTTTCAAAATTACTAGTCCGTTTTCTTGATTGTTGGCAATGAGATTATTGCGAAATGATGGCATAGATAGGTTCGAGACAACGATGCCTCCACGGTTGTTGACAATGCGATTAGAAACTACGGCAACTTTTGAGTTTTGCCCGATCGCTAGTCCAAAGCCCGTGTTATCAAAGGTGTTGGACTGAATTAGCCCTGTGCTTGTCCCAAGGGCGGAGAGTCCATTAGCCCCATTTTTAGTAAAAATGTTGTTGCTGATATTTGCGGAGGTTGCACCTGTGAGGAACACACCGTCATGAGTAGAATTAGCAAACGTATTGTTAGTAATGGTGACGTTTTGGGCAGATTCTAGCCAAAGAGCATAACCTCTGGGATTCTTATTAGTGAGGGTAATGCCTTCAATGCGAGAACCACTTGCGGCAAGTACGGCGATATTTTGCTGGGCAAAGGTAGGGCTAACGAAGCGATTGCCACCTAAAACAATGATTTCTTGCCCTTGATTAGTAGGGTTACCACGCAAAGTTACACCTGCGGGAATTATGAGGGGAAATTTTTCACCCGTTTCGGCTGAGTAAGTCCCAGAGGCTAGCTGAATGATTGCACCACTTTGAAGATTTTTATTGAGTGCGGCTGTTAGCGATCGCAGTGGTTGATCAGCCGAGAGTCCTGAGTTAGCATCTGAACCGTTAGGGGAAACAAAGATAATGACATTGGCTTGGGCAACTTGCAGAGTGATTGGTAAAGTTGTGTTAGCTGGAGTGACATTTTGAGCGATCGAGGACTCAGTTAATGTGACAATTTGAGATAGTCCAAAAGTAAAAAGAAATGCAAGTCTCAGAGATGTCCGTGAAAGTGACATAAATTTATCCTCTACAATTTATTTAAGTCTCAAATTTTTAAGTCTTGGATATGTCGAGCTTGACGCGAAGTACCTCAAATAGTTTCTTGAGGGCTTTGTGTAATGGCTCCCAAAACTCCAACTAAATATACAGCCAAGTTTTAATTTTGGTTTTGCATCGATCGAGGTATTTGTGAGTTCACTTCCTGTTCCGTCCCATATCCACTATGAGCTTTTACTTCAGTTGCTGGAACGTCAGACCTTACCAGCGTTACACTCTGAGATGAAGCAACCGCATATGGCAACAAAGATGAATGTTTCTAGAGAGCATCTTCAGGCAGCCATTATTAATCTCCGTAAGGCTTTTGCTTTGCAAAAGCAGGTTGAAGATCTATGTGAGTATCATGGTATTCAAGTTTCCTATCGTTGGTCACTGAGTGAGTCAGAGCAAGAGATGGGGAAATCATTAAAAGAAATTTCTAATCCACCGAAAGATGCATAATCAGTTCGCCCAAGCCCCAAAGGATAAGACATCGCAAAGCGATGTCTTATCCTTTGGGGCTTGTTTTTTATAGCTGTCGCCATTCTTGTTAGGACATAAAAGCCAAATAATATGAGGCGGCGCTTCGCGCCGCCTCATATTATTTGGCTTTTGATTTGTTCTGATACAGGTGGCTATAGCTATAAAAAACAAAATAACGTAGACATTTTGTTTTTTGGTTATAAGCCTAGATCGCAATTGTGACGAAATTGTTACAATAAAGAAAACTTATTTATAAATATTTATGGTTCAGACTGCATCACCTACTTTTTCGCGTGAAGATTGGCAAAAGGGATATGAGTCGCTGCGTACTGAAACGTCTTATTGGATTGATGACGATGACATTGAGGGAGAAATCCCCTCAGAACTAGAGGGAACTTTATTTCGGAATGGACCTGGGCAGCTTGATATCAACGGTCAAAAGTATGGACATCCCTTTGATGGTGATGGCATGGTCTGCGCGATCGCATTTAAAGATGGCAAGGCACATTTTGCAAATCAATTTGTAAAAACGCCTGAGTTTATTGCTGAGCAAAAAGCAGGCAAAATTTTATATCGGGGCGTATTTGGCACACAAAAGGCTGGTGGGTGGCTAAGTAATATTTTTGATCTGCGGAATAAAAACGTTGCTAATACAAATGTGGTGTATCAGGGCGGGAAGTTGTTGGCTTTGTGGGAAGCGGCGCGTCCCTATTCACTCAATCCTCAAAGCTTGGATACTTTGGGGCAAGAAACTTTTGATGGTAAGTTAGCAGCGGGGCAAGTCTTTACAGCGCATCCTAGACGTGACGATCGCACAGGTGATTTATGGGGCTTTGGGGTGCAACCAGGACCAAAGTCTACGATTTCGATCTATCGGGTCACAAATCAGGGTGAATTATCGACGGAATCTCAGGTTAAGGTTTCGGGATTTTGTTTCTTGCATGATTTTGCCTATACGCCAAACTATCGGATTTTCATGCAAAATCCTGTGTCCTTTAAGCCTTTACCCTTTATGTTGGGCTTGGCGACAGCAGGGGAATGTATAGAATTAAAGCCAAATTCTCCCAGTCAGTTTTTACTAATTGATCGCCAAGGCAATTTACAAACCATTGAAACTGATCCTTGTTTCGTGTTTCATCATTGCAATGCCTATGAAGAGGGTGATGAAATTATTGTGGATTCAGTTTGTTATCCTGACTATCCCAAGTTGGAACCAAATACCGATTTCCGCGAAATTGATTTTGATAAGGTGATTGCAGGACAGCTATGGCGATTTACGATTAATCCGAAACTTGGCACAGTGAAACGAGAACTGATTTTAGAGCGCTCCTGCGAGTTTCCTGTGGTACATCCCCGTTGCATGGGGCAGAAATATCGTTACGCCTATATCGGCGCGATCACTAAGGAGTCGGGTAATGCGCCTTTACAAGCGATCGCCAAAGTCGATATGCAAACTGGCAAGCAAGAATTTCATAGTTTTGCGCCACGCGGTTTCATTAGTGAGCCAATTTTTGTACCCCGCGATCGCGATAACCATAGTGCTGAGGACGCTGGCTGGGTGCTAACTTTAATTTTTGATGCCGCACATAACCGTTCAGATTTAGTAGTACTAGATGCTCAAAATATTACTGGTAAACCGCTGGCGACCTTACATTTAAAACATCATGTGCCTTATGGCTTACATGGTAGCTTTACTCACGAAGTCTTCTAAAAAAAGCGGCTCTAAGAGCCGCTTTTTTAGAAAAGATCTAGAGGAAAATGTCCATGGGTTCCGCTATAACCATCAGTGAAATCTGTATGCAAAGATATCAATACACCACGATACGTACCTTTGTAGTTATCTAAGTGATAGCGACGACTGCGAGGATTGTATTTGAGATACACGCCTTCAGCGATCGATGGTAAATCTGCCTCAGGCAATTCATAACGAAAATTAGCCGCATAACTTTTTAAAGATCGCAAAGCTGCATCTGTAGTGTCAGCACAGATCCCAAAAATGTGATAATCAGCCTGTTTAGTTAAGTAATCTAGGGCTTCACGAATTTGCGATCGCCGCTCAATAGTTGCCGATGCCACATCTAAGTCGCTTAGTTCCCAGAGAATGCGCTCAGCATCGGCGACGGTTAGATTATTGCTCATGGGTTTCTAAGTTAAGGAGGAGCTAAATTATATTATGAACATTAACGAAGAAATTGCTCGCTTACGCGATCTCTTGCCCGCATCTTGGCGCATGGCAACATCAATCAAATCTAAGCCTGAGCAAACTGAGCCAATCTCAAGTTTACAAATTTTACCTTGGCAGAAAGGGACTCAAATAAATATCAATTTTCGGCTATGGCGACAGTTACCTGAAGCCCAGAGAGATATGTTGGTATTGCATGAAGTAAGTTGGCGACAACAGACTAAATGGCTACAGACAGGCGCATATCAGGGCATTGCTGCGGCAGCTTTTATAGGAGGAGTTGTCGAGACAGTGCAGGGCGATGTCACTGGCATGGCGATCGCCATATTATTAGGCACTATCGGCATCAATCAGATTTTACGTAAAAACAAAAGCTCACAGATACAAATACAAGCTGATAGCGAAGCAATCGATGTTGCCCAAAAACGTGGTTATAGTGAAGTCGAGGCAGCTAGAGCACTCCTTGAAGCTATTCCTGCTACGGCTAAGTTAATGGGGCGAAATACCCCTGAGTTTACAGAATTAATCCGTTGTCAAAATCTACGAGCGATCGCAGGTTTATCAAAAACTGCAATTCCAGAAACAGGGCTTAATGAATTTTAAATTAAAGGGCAAATCAAAACCCAAAACTTGATTGGCGGCGCTTTGCGCCGCCAATCAAGTTTTGGGTTTTATGTCCTACTCGCCGAGTATATGAATTGGATTACTGTTTACATTACTGAAAAATAAAATTATCTGCGTTTTTAGAATTATTGATTTTATGCTATTATTTATACCTTTATAAGATTAAAATACGCTGTAATCAGCACATCTAACTAATACTCAAAATGGGATGTTTCCTATGAGCAGTTGTAGAAATGCACTAGAAGAATTAGTAATCGAAGAAGCAGAGGCACAATACAAACGCTTAGGTGCTGACGTAAAAAAACGCGTCGATCTTAGTGAAGTAATCGCTTATACACTCAATCGCTTACCGCCAATGTATGCAACTACTCAACGCGGATGGGTACAACAGAGGAAGAAAGCTAGCCAAGAATTAGGAGCCGCGATCGCTAAAACAGTACGCAATGGTTTTTTGAGTACCCAGAGCGATGTCTTAAGACAGGGCGATCCAATACCTGATCATGAACTAATCAGTCAGGCGCGATCGCTCTTTAAGTTACGTAAATTATTTAGCAAAGACTATCTCAAATGGAAAGATGTTCCTGAGATTGTCCAAGATGCTTTGAATTCAGGATACTATCAGAGCCTTTCAAATGGCACATATGTCAGCTTAGATCGACGCAACTCTCTTTTAGCTCGAAGCTATGCGGTGCGTAGAAAAACAACGACAACTTTGTCGAACACATCTAAGACAACTAAAACTGAGAAAGATATCTCAGCAGAGCTTAAAGATTTTGAGTCCTATATGTCGGGAACTATTTATCGATATAGCAATATTCTCGAAAGTCTAGTGAATGCGATTGTCGAGCGCCGCACCCTACGACTAGATGAAAATGTTCAGCAGAAAGTTAATATCGATGATGTGGCAGCATATGTCCTTAATCGTTTACCACCAATGTATGCAACTAGTCGGCGCGGGTTACAAAATTTGCGCCAGAAAGTCAAGTCTGAAATGACAAGTCAAATTATCAGTATTGTCAAGGAGGCTTTGACTAAGGTAGTTCAAGCACCTGAAAGATCTTTATCGCCTTTACCTTTTGAGAAATTTAATATTGAGCTAGAAGATTCTTTGGTGCAATTACGAGAATTACTCAAAAGGGACGATATTACATGGCGTAATATTGCTGAAGTTGTAGAGGAATGCTTAAGATCTCCAAGAGCTGATTATCCAACTTGGCGAGCAAAGCACGATGTCTAGGTACATCAAAACCCGAAAGCGATTTGCGGAGCAAATCGCTTTCGGGTTTTGATTATGTAATTGGCGATCACTACAAAAAGGAAAAACAGTGCGAAGTACTGTTTTTCCTTTTTGGCGCTTAATTTGCATTAAGCATTATGACGATTGCTATAGTAGCAATAGTAAATTTATTCACAACTGAATCAACCTAACTAATATGCTTAGCCCTATTTTGCAAACTAAGATCGAGAGTCAGATTAACAATAATAAAATCATGCTCTACATCAAAGGAACTCCGCAACAGCCTCAATGTGGATTTTCAGCAGCAGTTGTGCAAACTTTTAATGCATTAGGACATCCTTACGAAACTGTAAATATTCTTGAAGATAACGATTTGCGTATGGGAATGAAGGAGTTTTCCAGCTGGCCGACTTTTCCGCAAGTGTATGTTGGTGGTGAATTTGTTGGCGGCTGCGACATTGTCATGGAGCTAAGCCAACGAGGTGAACTTGCCTCTATTGTTCAAGAGGCGATCGCTAAGTAATACTGATTCACGAAAGTGTGGCTACACTTCTGTGAATTAAAAACCAAACCCTGTAAGGGTAAAAAACAAAATGGCTGCGCCATTTTGTTTTTTTTGTATAACTATAAAAAAGGAGGCGCTTTGCGCCTCCTTTTTTATAGAACATTTGACAATGCTTTTTTGGTTCTTTTCCAAGCCCAAGAACCAAGTCCAAATACAGTCAAACTAAAAACAACTAACACTATTTGAAAACCAATCTGCTGCTTGCCACCGTTTTGTGTACCAAACACACCTGTTAAGAAATCTAAGGAAACCGCAATCACAGCAAGAGGTAAGCTAGCAGCTATATTTTCGCCATTGTTTAATAAGCCAAAAACCTTACCGCGCATATTTTCAGGTGTGTGTTCTTGAATGGCTGTTCGCATTGGAATCACGATTAAAGCACCATTGACCCCGATGAATCCCCCAATCAACCAAGCAACCCATTGATTAGTTACGAAAGCAAACATCAATAAGCCGATCGCCATCCCCATAAAGCCAATAAATGGTAGAGGTCGGTGAATAAACTTTTTCCCAAATTTTCCTAGGATCAGCGCCCCGATCGCTAAACCCACACCAACTGCTGCAACAAAAGAGCCAAATTCTTCACGATTACCTGTAACCACTTCAGCAAGGTTAAGTGACAGTTTTTGCATCGCTCCCAAAACTGCATATAACAGCACTAACTGCAACATTGCTCCACCAATTAAGTGATTGTGACGCACATATTGAAAGGCATCTCTTAAATCAGTCCATACACCTGATCCGACTTTTTTAGGATGAATAATCTCATCTTTGGGTAAAGCAAACAGAAAAAAGCCCGATATCAAATAGAGACTACCTAGTAAAACTTCCCGACTGTAGGCTCTGGCTTCAGGGAAAAGTCCGAGAGTAAATCCAAGTAGTGGTGCACCGATCGCAAAGCCAACGATTAATGAACCTACTTCTGTAACGGTAAATAGGGCATTAGCAGGAAAAAGATCGCTTTTGGGAACGACTAGGGCAATCGCTGATTGTTCAGCAGGTGCAAAAATATTGGTAAAAGTGGAAATAATGAAGGTAATCAGCAACAATACTGGTAAAGAACGTGGGGCAAAAGGAATAACAAACAGACAAGCTGCTCGCAAAAAATTGCATAAAATCAATACTTCGCGCTTGGGATTCCAATCCACAAAAATCCCTGCGATCGACCCCAAAAATACCGCAGGCAAAGTCATCGCAATCATGATTGATGATTCTCGCGTATTTACATCACTACCACCATCAGCGACAGCAAGAGCAATCAACAGGATCAGGACAACTTTATCAACTAACTGAGCCAATATTTGGGCGAGCCACAATGCCAAAAATTGACGATTACGCAAAACTGTTAAATAGCCAGCGGGGGAGTTTAGGTCGGGTTCAGGCATCAGTAAAAATTGCTAGCTAAAGTGGCGTTTCTTAAAACATTGTAGAGACTATAGCGATCGCCAGTAAAGTTATACCAAAACACAAAATGGCAAAGCCATTTTATGTTTAGAAAATCCTTACTGGGTTTAGTTATTAATTCACAAAAGTGTGATGACACTTTTGTGAATTGGTACTATAGGCTTTGTGAAGTATAAAAAAAGGAATCGCTTAGCGATTCCTTTTTTTATACTGGCGATCGCCGCCTTGAAGCTTCTATTTTTTCTTGTCGCTTAGTTTTGAGATCATTGCGATCGCTTTTGCCTTTGGGAAAGGGGATCACATCAGCCGCCGACATTTCTCTTGCTGATCGAATTAGCAACCCAGCAATAAATAAACAAGATATCGTCGAGCTACCACCATAGCTCAAAAAAGGAAATGGCAACCCTGTAGTCGGCAAAACACCTGTAGCCACACCCACATTCAAAATTGCTTGCACCACAATTAAGCATGTAGAACCAAGAGCAATCAATCGAACCACAGGATCTTTGCACTTATAAGTCACCGAGATGCCAATCGTGCCATAAATCATCACTAGTACTAGCAAACAAATGCCGCCAAACAAACCAAATTCTTCAGCAAAAATCGCAAAAATAAAATCGGTATATTGAATCGGCAAAAACAGCTTTTGCTGAGATAAGCCAAACCCAGTCCCCCATAGCCCCCCAGAGCCGATCGCCATTAAGCTTTGTACTAATTGATATCCATCTGCTGCTTGATCTTGCCAAGGATCAAGAAATGACATAATTCGCCGTCGTTGATATTCCCGAAATGTGACACTAGCTACAGCGACACATGTACCTAAAGCCGCAGTCCCAAGAAGCTGAATACTTGGCAATCCTGCCCCTAAAGCGATCAACCACAATGTAATGCCACATAGAGCAGTCACACTCAAGCTAGGCTGCATCAAAATCCCGCCAAGTACTAACAAAAATACGAGTAGCCAACCAACTCGGACTTTCCAAGGCGTGCGATTCCAGTTACCAAATAGCTGAGCTGCTTGCAAAATCAAAAAAGGCTTGATTAGCTCTGAGGGTTGCAATAGAAATGAGCTTCCCACCGATAACCATCTTGTCGCAGCGTTTCGCGTTGTCCCTATTCCTGGAATATGCGTTGCATAGAGCATAGCCAGAATAATGAACAAAAAGATTGGGCTGATTTTGAGCATGAACTTTAATGGCAAATGCACGATCGCATTAAAGATCAATAAGCCAATCACAGCCCAAGCCAATTGATATTTGAAATAAAGTGTGCCGTCTTTAAAGTTAGCATCCGCCACAGGATAGGATGCCGAAAAAAGAACCGCTAGTCCTGCAAATAACCACAAAAAAGTCAGCCATCGCAATAGGCGGGCTTCTGTTGCCCATTTATCAACAGTGCGATCAAAAAATGGGAAGACCTGAAAAATCTTAAGGAGTTTCACGGTTGCAAGGGGATTTATTGGTTAGGAGCAGAACGTTACTAATTTCGTGCTGTTATTTTAACCATGATTTTTCGCGATCGCTGAAAACAAAAAAATTATTTATGACGCTTCTGAGACTAGTAAATTGCAGATAGTACAAAACAAAGCCCAAAAATCAATTAGTGGTGATTTGAACTGCTAATTGATTTTTGGGTTTGTGTTCTAACAAGACTAGTGACAGTTATACTGAGAATTTCGGGCAGTATAGAACAGACACACAATGGCGATCGCGGTAGATAAGCAAAATAACTCGGATTCCTTTGAGCAGAAGTTGTGGAAAACTGCGGATAAGCTGCGAAAAAATATTGATGCGGCGGAATATAAGCACATTGTTTTAGGGTTGATTTTTCTCAAATATATTTCTGATGCCTTTGAGGTGTTGCACCAAAAGCTGATTGAGGGTGAAGGGGACTATGCAGGAGCCGATCCAGAGGATCGGGATGAGTACTCGGCGGAGAATGTGTTTTTTGTGCCTGTGGAGGCGCGGTGGTCATATTTGCAAGGACAGGCGAAACAGCCTGATATTGGGAAGACTGTCGATCTGGCGATGGAGGCGATCGAGCGGGAAAATGCGAAGCGGCTCAAGGGGATTTTGCCAAAGGTCTATGGTCAGCAAAAGTTAGATCAGAAATCTTTGGGTGGGTTAATCGATTTGATTGGTTCGATTACGCTAGGGGATGCGGAGGCGCAGGCGCAGGACGTTTTGGGGCGGGTTTATGAGTACTTTTTGGGACAGTTTGCGCTTGCTGAAGGTAAGAAGGGCGGACAGTTCTATACGCCTGAAAGTATTGTGCGGTTATTGGTAGAGATTTTAGAGCCTTACAATGGGCGGGTGTTTGACCCTTGCTGTGGTTCGGGGGGGATGTTTGTCCAGAGTGAGAAGTTTGTCCAAAATCATCAGGGGCGGTTGGATAATCTGTCGATCTATGGTCAGGAGAGCAACGAGACGACATACAAGTTATGTCGGATGAATTTGGCTTTGCGGGGGATTGATGGCTCCAATATTAAGTGGAATCCTGAAGGGTCATTTTTGAATGATGCCCATAAAGACCTCAAGGCGGATTTTGTGATTGCGAATCCTCCTTTTAATGATAGTGATTGGGGCGGTGATTTATTACAGTATGATGGACGCTGGCAGTATGGCAAGCCGCCACAGGGCAGCGCTAATTTTGCATGGGTGCAACATTTCCTTTATCACTTGTCGCCGACTGGTTCGGCGGGTTTTGTGTTGTCTAATGGTTCGCTGTCATCGAATACGAGTGGTGAGGGGGATATTCGCAAGGCTTTAGTGGTGCAAGATTTGGTGGACTGTATTGTGATGTTGCCGACGCAGCTTTTTTACAATACGGGGATTCCTGCTTGTTTGTGGTTTTTGAGTCGGTACAAGAATGGGAATAAGAACCGCGATCGCAAGGGTGAGGTGTTATTTATTGATGCCTCAGAGCTTGGCTATATGGTTAATCGCAGTAGTCGGGCGTTTACGGATGAGGAGATTAAGCGGATTGCCGATACTTATCATGCTTGGAAGCGGGTTCCCTCCCAGATTCCCTCCCCTAGCCCCTCCCAGAGGGAGGGGGACAAGAAGAATAGGCTGGAAGTCCCTCTCCCAAGGGGAGAGGGATTTAGGGAGAGGGGAATTTACCGCGATATCAAAGGGTTTTGCAAATCGGCAACTCTTGCCGATATTGAGAAGCATAATTTTGTGTTGACCCCAGGGCGATATGTGGGGATTCCTGATGAGGTGGAGGATGATGTAAGTTTTGAAGACAGAATGAGTGCGCTTACAATGGCTTTAGGTGAGCAGATGCGAGAGAGTCAGCTTTTAGATGAGGAGATTAAAAAGCAGTTGGCTAAGGTTGGGTTTGTTGTTAGTGACTCGTAGCAATTTTTAAAAATAATAAGGAGTTAATATGACGCAAATTATTTTAGAAATCGGTCAGCCTGTGGTTATTGAAAAGCTGAGAAGCCTTGCCCAAAAGTATCAGCGAACTTTGGAGGAGCAGATTGTTCTAATTTTAGAAAATGCTGTTACGCCTCTGCCCCAAGAACAAGGGACTGTTTCTACCTTAGAAAATGGTCAAGATGGCTTTTGGGATATGACTTTAAGGTTTAGGCAGAGGATACAGCAGGAAAATATTGTGTTTACTGATGAAGATTTTGCGGGTTTGCGCGATCGCCAAATAATTTAAGGAGGTTTTATGATTACTTTTCAAGAAATGATTGAATCCATCGAGACTTTGACGGTTGAAGATCAGGATCGCTTATTTGAGTTAATTCGTAAGCGGAGAATTGAGAATCGTCGGGCTGAAATTGCGGCTAATGCTCAAGAGGTTTTTAAGGCTGTGGAGATGGGAACGGCTATGAAAGGAACTTTTGAGGATTTGAGGTCGTATTTGTTGGCAGAGGATGACGAGGAATGATCTTAACAACGGATGCGAGTTTTAAAAGAGCTTTTAAGCGATTAGTTAAGAAAAATCCCCAGTTACAGGACAGGATATTAGCGGTTTTAGAGTTGTTGGGTAACGATCCTTTTCATCCGTCCTTAAAGTCTCATAAATTAACAGGAAAGCTTGAGGGGTTATGGTCTTGTTCGGTTGCTTACGATTGCCGAGTTATTTTTGCTTTTAAGAAGGATATAGAAACAGGTAATGATCTAATTGTGTTAACTGATATTGGGAGCCATGATGAGGTTTATTAACATATGACCGATCGCACTCTCAATGACAATTTATACCAGCAAAGCAGAAATGCCAGTCACTGTCTGGCATATTGTCAAAAATGGCACTCACTGTCTGCCAAATTATCAAAACTGTGTCGAGGTATCAGCTTTATTTGCCTGATGTGGAGGTGTTGAAGCAGGAGTTAAGGCGGTTTTTAGATGTTAATAGAGGATCTGCCCTCTCCCCCCTGCCCCCTCTCCCAAAGGGAGAAGGGGAGTAATTTATTTTTTCTTTGCTTTTCTTGTCCCCCTCGCCCTCTGGGAGAGGGGCTAGGGGTGAGGGCAATTAATCACTGAGTTTTAAGTTTTTTGTTTTGGGTTTTAAGGAAATAGTGAAGGTGAGTTATGAGTGATTGGAAAGAAACAGAAGTAGGTTTGATTCCTAAAGATTGGGACTACTTACCTTTCAAGAAAATTTTATCCGAGTCAACAAGAAACGGCATTTATAAGTCCAAAGAATATCATGGCAGAGGAACAAGAGTTGTAAATATGGGCGAGATGTTTGCTTTTGATAAACTTCCTGATATTGAAATGTCACGTATCGAATTAACAAAAGAAGAACTAGAAAAAGCTTGTGTTTTAAAAGATGACTTACTATTTGCAAGAAGATCTCTTGTAGCAGAAGGCGCAGGAAAATGTACGTTAGTCTTGTCTCAAAAAGAAGCATTAACTTTTGAATCTTCAATTATTCGTGCTAGACCAAATCAAGAAAAAGCAAAATCAGAGTATCTTTTCTATCTATTTACATCTAAATTTGGCAAATATTTATTAAAAACTATTTTAAGACAAGTTGCTGTTTCTGGAATCACAGGTGTAGATTTAGTTAATCTTAAACTCCCCTTAGCGCCTTTAGAAGAACAGCAAAGAGTTATTAGTATTTTGTCTTGTCTTGATGCGAAGATTGAAAACTTGAGGCGGCAAAATGAGACTTTGGAGCAAATAGCCCGATCGCTCTTTAAGCATTGGTTTATAGATTTCGAGTTTCCCAATGCGATCGGTAAGCCCTATAAATCATCTGGTGGTGCGATGTTTGCCTCTGAGTTAGGCGATATTCCCAAAGGTTGGACTGTCAAGCCTTTAGATGAAATAGCAGAGTTTTTAAATGGTTTAGCTTTGCAAAAATATCCGCCTGAAAATATAAATGATTACTTGCCAGTTATCAAGATTAGAGAGTTAAGAACAGGTGTTACTGATAGTACAGATAAAGCCAGTGTAAATATTCCTGCAAAATACATTATCGATGATGGAGATATTATATTTTCTTGGTCTGGTTCTCTTGATGTTGTTATATGGAATTTTGGCAAAGGCGCATTAAATCAACATCTATTTAAAGTTGGTTCTGACAAATATCCTAAGTGGTTTTATTACTATTGGACACTGAATCATTTACAAAGCTTTCAACACATTGCAAAAAGTAAAGCAACAACTATGGGGCATATTCAAAGAAAACATTTAACAGAAGCGTTATGTAGTGTGCCTAATTCTAATTTTTTAGAAAAAGCAAGCAATGTTTTCTCTCCGATGCTCGAAAAGATTATTAACAATGCACATCAAATTCAAACTCTAACAAAAACCCGTGATTCTCTATTACCAAAACTAATGAGCGGTCAACTCCGCGTTAAGGAATAACCCATGAAATCTACCCTCACCGAAGACGAGATCGAACAATACCAACTCCAACTCTTGCAAAGCCTTGGTTATGCCTACCATCACGGCTACGATCTCCAACCCGAAGGCAAAGACCAAGAGCGCGAAAACTTCGGTGATGTGGTTTTAAAAGATCGATTACAACAAGCGATCCATCGCCTTAACCCCACCATTCCCGCCGATGCCCTCAATCAAGCCCAACGGGAAATATTTAATATCGCCAGTTCCGACCTACTCAACAACAACGAAATATTTCATAAATACCTCACCGAAGGCATCACCGTTGAATATCAGAAAAACGGCGAAACCAGAGGTGAACCCGTCAACCTGATCGACTGGCACAACATCGACAACAACGAATTTCTCGTAGTCAATCAATTTACCGTCATCGAAGACAACCACAACCGCCGCCCAGATCTCGTCATCTTTATAAACGGCTTGCCCCTCGTCGTCATCGAGCTAAAAAATGCTGTCGATGAAAAAGCCAACCTTCGCGCCGCCTATAATCAACTGCAAACCTACAAACGCGAAATCCCTAGCCTCTTTACCTACAACGCCCTGCTAGTCATTTCCGATGGACTCTCCGCCCGTGCAGGTTCCCTTACCGCCGACTTTAACCGCTTCTCAGCATGGAAAACACCCACAGGCGAGAACCACATCAACGAGTTAGAAATCTTGACCACAGGACTGCTCAACAAACAAACCCTCCTAGACCTGATCCGCCACTTCACCGTATTTGAAAAAACTCGTAGCGAAGACCTCAACACAGGTATCGTCAGCATTACCACAATTAAAAAAATCGCCGCCTATCACCAATACTACGCAGTCAATAAAGCGATCGAATCGATTGTTAAAGCTTGTGGATTTCCCTCCCCTAGCCCCTCCCAGAGGGAGGGGGACAAGAAAAATAATCTTGAAGTCCCTCTCCCTCTGGGAGAGGGATTTAGGGAGAGGGCAGAACTCAAAATAGCCAAGGTTACCTCCCCTAGCCCCTCCCAGAGGGAGGGGAACAAGAAAAATAGTCTTGAAGTCCCTCTCCCTCTGGGAGAGGGATTTAGGGAGAGGGAAAATCAGAAATCTAGGGAAAGTATCGAAGACTTAGGTTACAAAGGAGGATTAGCAGTAACTACGCTGTTAGAACAAGTCAGAGAATTACGAAAAAATCAAACATCTGCGGAAAAAGTATTTTGGGAAATTGTTAGAACAAAACGCTTTCTAGGCTTAAAATTTCGGCGACAACACCAGATCGGTAATTACATCGTTGATTTTTATTGTCACGATCGCAAATTAGTAATCGAACTTGATGGCGAAATTCACAATCAACCAGAACAACAACAACGCGATCGCCAACGTAGCGAATATTTAAAATCATTAGGGCTAACAGTTCTAAGATTCACCAATCAAGAAATCTCCCAAAACCTAGAAACCGTCCTCCAAAACCTACTAGATCTCCTGTCCCCCTCTCCCACTGGGAGAGGGGCTAGGAGAGAGGGCAGTTTGTCCCCCTCGCCCTTTGGGAGAGGGGCTAGGGGAGAGGGCAATTTGTCCTTACAAGAAGGCAACCCTCGCAAAGGCGGCGTAATTTGGCATACCCAAGGGAGCGGTAAATCCCTATCAATGGTATTTCTCGCAGGAAAACTAGTCTTAGACCCAAATCTCAATAATCCCACAGTGGTAATGCTGACCGATCGCAATGACCTCGACGATCAACTATTCGACACCTTCGCAGGTTGTCAGCAACTCCTCAGACAAGACCCACAACAAGCAAGCGATCGCGATCGAGTGCGTCAACTGCTCAACACCAACTCAGGCGGGATTATCTTTACTACCGTTCAGAAATTCTCCCCCGCCGATGGGGAAAGTCTCTATCCAAAAATTAGCGATCGCGCCAATATCATCGTCCTCGCTGATGAGGCACACCGCAGCCAGTATGGATTCACCGCCAAACAAGTCGATATCAAAGATGAAAATGGCAACATCATAGGCAAAGCGACCCGCTACGGATTCGCTAAATATATTCGTGATGCCCTACCCAATGCTTGCTTTGTCGGCTTCACAGGTACACCGATCGAACAAACCGATAAAAATACCCCCGCCATTTTTGGCGACTACATCGACATTTACGACATTTCCCAAGCCGTCGCCGATGGTGCAACCGTTCCCATTTATTATGAAAGCCGTCTTGTTAAAGTTGACCTCGACGAAACAGGTCGTCAACTCCTCGACGAACTAGACGAAGACCTCGATTCCCTTCTCCCTTTGGGAGAGGGGCTAGGGGAGAGGGAAAAAGCCAAAGCTAATCAAACTCGCATTGAAGCGATCGTTGGCTCAACCCAACGCCTCCATCAAATCGCCCAAGATATCGTGACCCACTTTGAAGCACGGCAACAGGTCAACAAAGGCAAAGCGATGATCGTCACCATGACCCGCAGAATTGCCGTCAATCTCTACGATGCGATCGTCAAGCTCCGTCCCGATTGGCATAGTGACGACCTGACCACAGGCAAAATTAAAGTCGTTTTTACCGCCAGTGCCTCCGATGAAGGAAATCTCGTCAAACACCATACCAACAAAGCCAACCGTCAAACCCTAGCCCAACGACTCAAAGACCCCGAAAACTCCCTCGAACTGGTCATAGTCTGCGATATGTGGTTAACGGGCTTTGATGCTCCTTGCCTCCACACCATGTATATCGACAAACCGCTTAAAAGTCATAACCTCATGCAAGCGATCGCCCGAATTAACCGCGTCTTTCACGAGAAAACAGGCGGCTTAATTGTGGACTATCTGGGACTGGCCGCCGAACTCAAAAAAGCTCTTTCCTTTTATGCCAACAGTGGCGGTAAAGGCGACCTCACCCTCAATCAAGATGTAGCAGTGGGGCTAATGCTTGCCAAACTAGAAATAGTCCAGCAAATCATGGCGGACTTTGCCTATGAGCATTATTTCGACAGCACCACAGGCGAAAAACTAAACATTCTCAAAAATGCCGCCAACTATGTCGCAGATCCCACGATTAAAGATCGCTTTTTCTCCGAACTTAACGCCCTATCTAAGGCACATTCCCTAGCTGTCCCCCATCCCGACGCGATCGCCACCTCTGAAAAAATCTCATTTTTCCAAGCCATCCAAGCCAGTCTCCGCAAACTCACAGGCGAAGGAGAAGGCGGCAACCTCAGCAACCACGACATCGAAACCGCGATCCGTCAAGTCGTCGATCAGGCTCTCGTATCCGATGCCGTGATTAATATTTTTGATGAAGCAGGAATCAAAAATCCTGATATATCAATCATCTCCGATGAATTTATGGCAGAAGTGCGCGGTATGGAGCATCAAAACCTCGCCGTTGAACTCCTGCAAAAACTGCTCAAGGATGAAATCAAGGCAAGTAGCCGTACCAATGTTGTCCAAAGTCATAAACTTGCCGACCTTCTCGAAGATGCTCTACGCCGCTATCGCAACCAAGTCATCAGCGTTACCGATATCCTCGAAGAATTGCTGAATATGGCAAAGGACACTAAAGCCGCCCAAACCAGAGGTGAAGCATTAAAACTAGAACCCTACGAACTCGCCTTTTATGATGCATTAGCCCAAAATCAAAGCGCACAGGACATTATGGGCGTTGATAAACTGCGGGACTTAGCGATCGTTCTATGCGATCGCATCCGTAAAAACGCATCAATCGACTGGAATCTCAAGGAAAGTGTGAGAGCCAGAATGAAAGTTGCTGTTAAACGATTACTCCGTCAATATGGCTATCCGCCCGATATGGAGGCATTAGCTACAGAGCTAGTTTTAGAGCAAGCCAAAGTCTTTACTGAGTTTGAAATTTCCCAGAGTTAAGAGTCCCTAAGAGAGAGAGAACGAACCTGTAACTCAAAATTCAAGTTATAAATTTTTCGTAAATTGCAAACTTCATAATCATTGATATTGGTATCATGCAATTCCAGATTATAAAAATCGATAAAGTCTTCTTCAAAAAGTGGCCCCGCGTGCCAAGTGCCAGCATTTAGTTTGATGAAACAATTGCCTGTAATCCGAAATGCAGCAATTTGCGTTAAATCAATTTGCGCTGGGTCTGAAGCTGGAGCAACTGCCATAAACCATTCTGTACCATTGAGAGAGCCGAGACATTGGGTGCATTGTTGATGCCGCGCCAAGCTATGAAATCTTAGTCCAACTTTGCGGAGGTGCATGATGTAAAAACGCGGAATCCCCGATAAAACTAGCTGAGCATCATTCAGATCAAATTGCTTACTGTCATCAGTCGGAAAAATTACTTGCCCATAGGATTGAAAATTTTCAGGCGTAATTAATTGCGGAGTTAGCTGAGTTGGTAAATGTGCGATCGCCATATTCTCAAACCTGATGTAAGCCCATCATAAAGTACATCAAGATGCGCTTGAGCGGCGAGATTTGCAGAAGCAGTAACCCAAAGCGGCGTAAGACTTTAAAGAACCAGTTATGGTTAGAAAATAGGCGATTAGAAATATCGGTAAGCCAAATTACGCCTAAGTTATCCCATTTACGTTTGGATTCATAACGCTTCAAAACAGCGATCGCCCCCAGATCCTCATGATTTTGATGAGCAGCTTTTAAAACCTTAGCCAAAGCATTAACATCACGAATACCAAGATTCATACCCTGACCTGCGATCGGGTGCGTGGTATGCGCAGCATCACCGATTAGGGCTAATCGCGGTTGAATATAAGTTTGGCTATGCATCCAACGTGGAGAATAGTTAGAGCGATCGCTTGATATCACAGTAATATTACCGAGCTTTTCCATGAGGGGCACACCAAAGCGTTTAGCCAACTCTTTCAAAAATGTCGCTTCATCAAGAGCTAATAAAATCGGGGTTTCTTCTTTGGTGGCAGTCCAGACGATGCAGGAGCGATCGCTGCCCAATGGCAAAATCGCAAATGGTCCACTTGATTGAAAACGCTCATAGGCAAAATTTTGATGGGAATTTTCTGACTTAACCGTAGTGACAATGCAGGTTTGCTCGTATAGACGCTCCGAGATTTCAATCTTTGCCATTTGACGCACTTGCGATCGCCCACCATCTGCACCAACTAGTAATTTGGTTTCCAAATATTGTTCGCCGATTTCCGAACTGATTTTTACACGCATGACATCGCGATCGCTGACATGCTCGATATCTAAGATTTTGGCAGGACAAATTAATTCAATGTTGCTACATTCCCGCGCAAATTCCCAGAGTGAAGCCAAAGTCACAGCATTTTCGACAATATAACCCAGTGCTTCTTGCCCCATATCCTCACGGCGCAACTGCACTTGATAGGGCAAATCCCCCTCTGAAACCTGAATCATATGCATTGGAGTTACTCCCCTGCGCTGCATTCCACCCCAAACACCAATATTTTGCCAGATCTGGGTTGAACCATAGGCGATCGCACTAGCGCGACCATCAGCAGTAAATTCTCCACGCAAAAAATTACCATTGCCTTCAATAATTCCCACCTTGAGACTGCGGTTTGCTGAGCAAGCCTTATCACCTAACGCACAGGCTAAACTTGCGCCCACCATTCCCGCACCGACAATCAGCACATCAAACATTAGTTAAGTTACTTTTTAAATTATTTTTTATAGTTCTAATTTCTATTATCAATACTTTGTAAAGAAATATTGCAAAATCACAGATATTTTTAACTATAAATAGACACATCTAAATTAATTACACACCCAAAACCATAAGGTTGCGCCCATGAGGGGCGCAACCTTATGGTTTTGGGTTTCAATTCACAGAAGTGTTGCCACGCTTTTGTGAATTGGTATTAGTGATCTCGGTTCAAGTTGGGGCTAATGAAAGAACAAAAAGAGAGTTACGGCGCGAAATGTCGAAAAGCCCTTTTTGTTCTTGCTAGCTGGAGATTCTCTATCTGAGTATCTACGCAGAAAATTCCCCAAAGCCACAAGGTTGCGCTCCGCAAGGGCACAACCTTGTGGCTTTGGGTGTGTAATTAACTAAGCGTGTCTACTTAGTCAACATCTGGGCAATAAAAAAGCGCATGTCTCCACTAAAAAGGTTACAAATAACAAACAGTTAGGCTGGTATGGTATAGAAAAGAATAGAGATTTTATGCTTGCCTCCTGCCTAAGATTCCGAATTCTGTATCTACAACAGTTGTTAATTGCAATTTGAGCAACAGAAGAATGAATCTTAAAGTGGGAAAATTTTAGATTAGAAAGAAAATTTTGGAGAAAGTTGGATGAGTTCCCCAGCAGCACTGTCAGCGTCATTAGTACAGATAGTTAATTTAGAGAGCGATCTGCGTGCCGCCAATTCCCGTCTACGATATCGTCTCAAGCTCGTAGAGGATTTGTGGGAATCAGTCCTATTAAGAGAAAGCGGTCAGGAATTAGTCGATTTATTGCGACAACTACGGGCTATGTGTTCGCCAGAAGGACAAGCCCCTGAATATCCTGCCCAAGAAGTCTTAAAAGTAGTCGAAAGCCTCGATTTACAACAAGCAACTACAGCAGCTCGGGCCTTTGCCTTATTTTTTCAACTAATTAATATTGTTGAGCAAGATCATGAGCAAGAGCAAACCAACATCCATCGGATCAGTCCGATCAATAGCGAAGCCGAATACCCAGTCGGTACATTTCGTTGGCTCTTTCCTGAACTCAAAAAGCTAAATGTGCCACCCCGACAAATTCAAAAAGTACTGAACAATCTTGATATCAGTTTAGTGTTTACCGCTCACCCTACGGAAATTGTGCGGCATACGATTCGGGAGAAGCAACGCACGATCGCGAAGATGCTCAAGGAACTGGATCGACTCATCGGGGTTAAGGGTGATGAAATCGCACCACAGGCGATCGCCTTGAGCTGGGAAGCTTCGGCATTGCAAGAACAAATCGCGGAGGAAATCAGACTTTGGTGGCGCACTGATGAGTTGAATCAAATCAAACCCACGGTTTTAGACGAAGCGGACTATACATTGCACTATTTTGAAGAAGTATTATTTGATGCGATCCCCGTACTTTACGATCGCATTGCTTCAGCTATTTCGGCTAATTTTCCAAAATTAACTCTACCGCGCTACAGCTTCTGTAACTTTGGTTCATGGGTAGGCAGCGATCGCGACGGCAACCCCTATGTCACACCTGAAGTAACATGGCAAACCGCCTGCTACCAGAGAAATCTCGTCCTTAACAAATATATGAAATCCGTGGAGCGGCTAAGTCGCCTACTATCGCTATCGCAAAGTCTCAGTGATGTGTCCCAAGAATTGCTTGACTCCCTTGGGGACGATCAAATTTATTTGCCTGAAATTTACGAGAAGTATTCGCTCAAGTTCCGTCAAGAGCCTTATCGCCTCAAGTTAGCCTATGTGCGTGAGCGTCTCACCCGAACTCGCGATCGCAACCAAAAATTGCGCCATAGCGGTTGGCAAGCCTCAGAAATGGAGCTGTCTACCAAAGGTCAAGAACATCAGCTCTACAACCATGTTTCGGAATTTTTGGCGGAGTTAAAACTAGTTCAAGCTAGTTTAATCGAAACCAAACTTAATCCTAAACCTCTTGAAAACCTGATACGTCAAGTTGATGTCTATGGGTTTCATCTTGCTCACCTTGATATCCGCCAAGAGAGCACCCAACATAGCAACACCATCGCGGAAATTGCCGAAGCACTTCAGCTTCTGGACAAGCCCTATGACGACCTCACTGAAGTAGAGAAAGTAGCCTGGTTAACGCAAGAGCTAAAAACTCGTCGTCCGATGATTCCTGCCAAGCTGAACTTTAGCGTCAAAACCAACGAGATTATTGAGACATTTCGGATGGTTGCCAAAGTTCAACAGGAATTTTCAGTCGCCATTTGCAACAACTACGTGATCAGTATGAACCGTAGTGTCAGCGATATTCTCGAAGTATTGTTACTGGCTAAAGAGGCAGGACTTTACGATCCAGCTACAGGCAAAGGTTCGCTTAGCATTGCACCTTTATTTGAGACTGTAGAGGATTTACGCAGCGCCCCGCCAATTATGACCGAGTTGTTTGAGCTGCCGCTTTACCGTGCTTATCTCGAATGCCATGAACATTTGCAAGAGGTGATGCTTGGGTACTCAGATAGCAACAAAGATTCGGGATTTTTAAGCAGTAATTGGGAGATTTATAAGGCGCAACGTGCACTCCAAAATGTTTGCCAAAAATATCAGGTCGATCTCCGCATGTTCCATGGACGAGGTGGATCGGTTGGACGCGGTGGTGGACCAACCTATGAAGCCATCTTGGCTCAACCAGGACGCAGTATCGAAGGACGGATCAAGATCACCGAGCAAGGTGAAGTGCTTGCCTCAAAATATTCTTTGCCTGAAATCGCCCTTTACAATCTGGAGACGATCGCAGCGGCAGTCATCCAAGCAGCTTTGTTACCTAGCAGTACTGACACCCTAGACTGTTGGCTAGATACGATGGAAGAAATTTCGGTGCGATCGCGCCAAGTTTATCGCCATCTTATTTACGAGCAACCTAATCTCGTCGAGTTCTTTCATCAGGTTACGCCGATCGAAGAAATCAGCCAACTCCAAATTAGCTCACGCCCTGCAAGACGTGCAGGCAAGAGAGACTTAGGTAGTTTAAGGGCGATTCCTTGGGTGTTTAGTTGGACACAGAGCCGATTTTTACTGCCATCTTGGTATGGCATCGGAGCAGCCCTTGAGGAGTTTCTCCAACAAAATCCTGAGGGTCATTTATCGCTGTTGCAATATTTTTATAGCAAATGGCCGTTCTTTAAAACCGCAATTTCGCGAGTCGAGATGACGCTTGCTAAAACTGATTTGCAGATCGCGCATCATTATATGCGTGAGCTTACCAAAGAAGGGCATGAAGAAGCCTTTACAGACATATTTGCGGAAATACAAGAGGAATATCAACGCACTCGTAAGGTTATCCAAGCAATTACAGGACAAAAGCAAATTCTTGACAGCGATCGCGATCTGCAAAGGTCTGTACAGTTGCGTAATGGCTCGATCGTCCCGCTTGGGTTTATCCAAGCATCTTTGCTCAAGCGCTTACGTCAACATCGTCCTGACACCGTCGATCTGCGATCGCGTTACTCCAAAAACGAGCTATTACGCGGTGCATTACTCACCATCAACGGCATCGCCGCAGGTATGAGAAATACTGGTTGATCGATATTTACAGCGCTTTGCGCTCAAACCCAAATCAATGAAATTTTTGAAAACGTTGCTTTGCCACATTTTCAAAAATTTTATTGTGGCTCGTTTGATCGACAAGTACTTATAAATTTTTTAAAAGCCTTGCAAAGAAAGGCTTTTAAAAACCATTTGTTTTAGCCAACGAGCAAAGCGTTATGCATCCATGTTACGATTTTGGACAAACTGAGCGCGTTTAGTAAGCTGTGAGGAATATGAGCCCCAATCGTAATTTCCACGATCCCATCAGGGTTGGTGTTATAGGTATCGGTAATATGGGGCAGCATCATGCAAGGGTGCTCAGCTTGCTCAAGGATGCAGAATTAATTGGCGTTTCTGACGTAAGCATAGAACGTGGACGTGATACTGCTAGCAAACATCGAGTGCTCTTTTTTGAAGATTACCATGACCTTTTGCCACTAGTCGATGCCGTTTGTATCGCAGTGCCCACAAGGCTACATTATGATGTCGGCACAACTTGCCTCAAAGCGGGAGTTCATGTTCTCATCGAAAAGCCGATCGCTGCCACAATTGAAGAAGCTGAATCCCTAGTTAAAACTGCCTCTGACCACAATCGAATTCTCCAAGTCGGACATATCGAAAGGTTTAATCCTGCATTCCAAGAGCTGAGCAAAGTTTTAAAGCATGAGACAATTTTGGCGATCGAAGCCGATCGCATGAGTCCTTATTCGCAAAGGGCTAATGATGTATCAGTTGTATTTGATCTAATGATCCATGACATTGACATCATTCTAGAATTGGTTGCTTCGCCAATCGTGCGTGTTTCGGCTCATGGCAATCGTGTATCTCCTGAGTCTGAGTACCTTGACTATGTGACTGCAACGATAGGTTTTGAAAATGGTGTAATTGCAACTCTTACATCTAGCAAGGTGACGCATCGCAAGAAACGTAAAATTACGGCTCATTGCACAAATTCACTAACTGAGTCTGATTTTCTAAATAACGAAATTTTAATTTATCGTCAAACTACAGCTAATTGGACAACTGATTATGGTCAAGTCCTTTATCGTCAAGACGGCTTTATCGAAAAAGTTCACACTAGCAATATCGAGCCTCTTCATGCTGAGCTGGAGCATTTCGTGAATTGTGTCCGTGATACGCAACAGCCATCGGTTGGAGGCGATCAAGCTCTCAAGACGTTGCGTCTTGCCAGTCTGATCGAACAAACGGCTCTTGATGGTCAAGTTTGGCGCAGTTGTGATTTAGATCTACGTGAAATTGCCATAGCAGGAAGTTATTAGGCAGTGCTTCGCACCGCCCCTCATCAATAAAAGAGAAGTGGAGCTAAGCTCCACTTCTCTTTTTGTTGCGGATTTACTTTGTTATGGGTCACCCATTAGCATGATTGTCTAGAGATAGAACTTCTTTTAAAAGACTATAATCCTGACACAGAAAGAGTTTTAGCAATTTTTAGGGTATAAGGAACAATGGGAACAATGCTGATTCTCTCCAGTCAAAAGAGTCATCTCACACAGCAAAACAATGCAGGAACTCAAGCTCATGAAATCTCTTACAAAAATCTCTCTCGGTATTGCGATCGCTACTTCTGTTCTTACTTCTTTTAGTGCGATCGCCTCAGCTGAAGAAGTAAAGCAACCAGGTAGCTATGTGGGCGCTGGGATCTCACTCCAAAGCTTTGCTACAAATCCTTCTGTAATTGGCGCAAACTTAGCTGGTCGCTATAAGTTCGATGGAGCACCCATTTCGGCAAGAAGTTCTGTTCTCTTTGGTAATGGTGGTACTTCAGTTGTTCCTACTATTTCCTATGATTTGCCCGTAGGTGATCGCGCTAATGTTTATCTTGGGGCTGGTGCATCGTTTAAAGTTGGCGGGAATAGCAGCTTAACAGGCGATCAAACTGCTTTTGCTTTGCAACCTGGTGTAGAAGTTAGTGTTAACAAGCGCGTTCTACTTTACGGTAATGCTGTAATTCCATTTAATGGTCAAAGTAATGGCTCAGCAGGCACTTCGCTTCAAGCAGGTGTAGGCGTTCAATTCTAAAAAGCCCAAAAATAGAGATGGTGCGAAGCACTATCTCTATTTTTTAACTAAAAAAGAAGTTGCTCTGCAACTTCTTTTTTTATTCTTCCCAAAAGCGACATCCTTGACATGGACCGTTAGGATTTACAGCACAGCGAATCATTTCTGAACCAGCATTATATCGACAATTACTATCTCCTATCACCCAACGCCCATTACTCAGGCTTCTCTCCAAATTTTCTGGTGCAGGTTGTACATAGACTAAAACTCTAAATAAGTTGTATTTGCCCCTACGAAATTGATATCGATGGCGGCGTTCTAAAATCGTGTAGGTTTTACCTTCTAAATCAATATGATCACCAGGCTGGGGAATCCAATCTAGGTATATTTTGCCCAAAGTGCTTTCAGGATAAAGAGTACAAACTTCTGTCGGCACTGACAATATTTCCATAGAACTAATTATTTAAACTATATTTGATTTATTTGAACTCAACTTATTGTAAGCCCCAAAACTGAAGTATATAGCAATCAAAGTTGGATTAGGACATAAAACCCAGAATACAAATGGCGGCACTTCGTGCCGCCATTTGTATTCTGGGTTTTACAGCAATTACCGTTAAAAAGGGTAGGCACACTTTTTTGGCGCTATAATGCTTTTGCCGCAAACGAAGCTTGATTATGCGACTTTGTATCAATCCAAATTGCAATAGCCAAAATCTAGACACCGCAGAGTTATGCCAACAATGTGGGTGCGAATTACTCATCGATCGCGCTTATGCTGTCAAGAGATTACTCAGCGATAAAAGTGGATTTGGGACAATCTACGAAGTTGAAGATGCCAATCAGCATCCTAAGGTACTTAAAATCCTCAAACCTGAATTTAACGATCAGCCGAAAACCGTCGAGCTTTTTGAACAAGAAGCTTTTTTGTTAGGGCAAATTGATTCCACAGGATTACCCAAAATTGATGCTTATATCCATCATTATTTATTGGAGTTTGGAAAAAATTGAAGCAAAAAATGGATGAACGGCACATTAAGAGATGCCCAAATATTGGGCATGAGAAATCGAAGCACTAATGATTTAGGAGTACTAAGATAGTAGTATTTGCC
>JBIKYZ010000217.1:0-8635 GCA_044354985.1 Pseudanabaena sp.
GCTTAGCGAAATATAAAACTTCACCATCTCTGATTCAATCTCTTCGCAATAGTACATAATTAAGCCTTCTTTTCTTATTTATTCTATCCTCATTTGCACAAGTTATTTAATTCTCATTCCTAACTGTAATGTCACATCTCCGCCAAAACGTGATTACAAAAGATTGGGTGATTTTTGCGACAGAGAGATCCAAGCGTCCCCATGAATTTGCGCGATCGCATAGTGATACACCGCCAGAGTTGCCAAGTTATAAACATGGTTGCCCTTTTTGTAAAGGCAATGAAAATCCAATGGAAACAGAATATTTGCGCATTGAAGATGAACGCGGTTGGCGGGTGCGGATTATTCCCAATAAATACCCTGCTCTCTCTCCTATAGGCGATCGCGTAAGGCATAGTGAAGGTATTCATCGCTCGATTACAGGTGTGGGCTATCACGAAGTCCTCATTGAGCATCCTAATCATAATGTTACGATCGCCTTAATGGAAATTGGGGATGTGATTAATATTCTCAAAGCCTATCGTCAGCGTTATAACCTTATTCGCCAAGATCAACGGATTGAAAGCATCATCATCTTTAAAAATCATGGCGAGAGCGCAGGTACATCTCTAGAGCATCCACATTCGCAGATTACGGCTACGCCTGTTGTACCTTCTCAAATTCGCTATCGGATGATCGAAGCAATCAGCTATTTCGATGATATGGGCGAGTGTTTATTTTGCTATACCCTCAGAGATGAGTTAAAGGCAAAAGAACGGATTGTTTTAGAAACAGAATATTTTGTAACTTTCATTCCCTATGCTGCGCTTTCGCCTTTCCATATGTGGGTGTTCCCTCGCCATCACAGTTCTTCCTTTGGCGACATTGGCGAACCTGAACTAGCCGATCTTGCCTATACGCTTAAAACAGTGCTTGCCAAGCTATATTATGGCTTAAATAATCCTGCGTACAATTACACAATTCGCTCTATGCCTACCGATGAGAAGCAATCTGATTACTTCCACTGGTATCTAGCGATCGTGCCGAGAGTCAATCAAGCAGCAGGTTTTGAACTAGGTAGTGGAATGTATATCAATACTGCCATGCCAGAGGATAGTGCTAAGTTTTTGCGAGAAATTGAGGTTCCATAACCCCAAGAATTGATTGGCGGCGCTTTGCGCCGCCAATCAATTCTTGGGGTTTAGATCTTTCCTGCTATTTGGAGAAGTGTCACTTCCCAAACTAGTCTCGGTTGCACATAACGCGCAATCAATTCTCGCGCTTTATCGAGATATTGCACAACTGACTTCTTTCTTTGCTGTTCCCAAAAATAATTTTGTAAATAATCAATTAGCCATAGCTGCAAATCTACATCTAGTTCCTTATTGATTTGTTTAGCGATCGCCATCGCACTTTTAGCATCTTGAGGAATTTGGCGAACTAAGTTTAATAACTCAACAGGAATGCTTTTGAATCGCTCGAACGACTCGATCGCATTACCCGCAGAACCTTGAGCTAGAGCAATCACTTCGGGCGGAATATCCGTATACCCTTCGCGGGTGAGGACTTCTTGCATTTGCGCTTGATTGAGCCGCGTGAAGGGAATGCGTTGGCAGCGGGAAACTAACGTTGGTAAAATCGAGCCAGCATCAGGAACAATCAAAATAATTGTGGCGTAAAGTGGTTCTTCGAGAGTTTTGAGTAAACTATTGGCAGCTGACTCTGCCATCGATTGTGCTTCTTCGAGAATGACCACCGATCGCTTACATTCAAGGGGCGATCGACTGACAAACTCGCTAATTTCGCGTACTTGCTCGATCCTAATCTGAGGTAGGGCGCGGCGCTTTAGTCCTGCTGCGTCGGCTTCCTTAGCGGTGAGCATTTTACCCTTATCTAAATAGGTCGGCTCCACCCATAGCAAATCGGGATGATTGCGATCGCTTAATCGATTAGCTGACTTGCGATCGCCCAATAAAACCTCTGCAAACGCTGATGCTGTCTTGCTACGCCCAACGCCACTCGTACCCGCAAATAAGTAGGCAGGCGCAATGCGATCGCGTCTGATCGCTGCTTTTAATAGAGCGATCGCCTGACTTTGACCAACGACAAAATCAAAGGGTGAACTCAAAGATGGATTTGGGGCAGTTACCACTAGTCATTCCACAGATGTTGTGATGATCTCCTTGAGTCATGGGCTCCTAAGCCCACAGGATAGCGGCGATTGCGATTGCCATTATCAAGATCATCAGCATTGCGCCGCCTTAGCCACCATCGGATCGCCTCATCGACGATCGCCGCAGGGTTATCGGTTATTTCCAATAACTCAGTCAGCAGCTCTGGGGCAATGTCCACTTTATAGGTGAGATCGCTCGCAGGAAGATTGGCTTGATTCGTGATGGGATCTAGTGAATCTCCCAAAGGTTGATCACTGAGATCAGTCAGTTTTGGTTCAAGACTTATTTCATTATTAGCTAGATTATTCACTGCATCTTTTGCGTTATTAGGTGAACTAGGGGCAATCACAGCAGATTTAATTTCATTCAGGTTGTTTTGATTACTAACATCTTGTTGATCTAAAGTTAGCTTGCGCCAAATTAGTTTGCTCAAATTGATGATCGAAAACATTAATAGAATAAGTCCGAACTGAAATAGTCCAATAATCAAGAGCAATTTTTCTTTTAGCCAAAATTCAAACATAACTTCTGGGATCTACTTACTGATAACTTTCCTGATTGCTCCTAATCATTCCACTCGCCGCGAGGAGGCACAACAGGATTCATCGTCAAGGGACGTGAGCGATCGGCTTCTTTGATCGCTCGACGCTGCAACCATTGACGGATCGCTGTATCGATCGCCTGTTCTGGATCATTAGTTACTTCACCAAGCTCAGCAAGCAAAGCAGGGTCGATGTCTATGCTCTTTAGCACCTCATTAAATACTGCTTCATTAGCCGATTGGTTTATTTGCGGTACGTTGGCGTTATCTTCTGGCATAAGGAATATTTAAATTAACTGGTGGCACTATCCAGATTTTACCCAGATTTGTTACCTTCTGAATGTGCAGGGCGATCGCAATCTTGCTAAACCTACAGCAATTAACGATCAAAGGAACCGCAAGAGAATTTTTGAAAGTATTGCAAAGTAACACTTTCAAAAATTCTCTTGGTTTGGGTTTGAGCGCAAAGCGCTATAAAAAAGAGAGGTGGCGCAAAGCCCTACCTGTATAAATCAGGACTTACGCAAAATAACAAACGTAGTGGCAATTCATGAATTGCCACTACGTTTGAATCACGGTTTCAAGCCCCTTTGCGTAAGTCCCAATTTTTGTTGAAAGTATTGCAAAGCAATACTTTCAACAAAAATTGGGTTTTTCGTGACCAAAAACTCTGTATTCTGTAATATAGCCTTAGCCATTTGTATCAAGACAAATCAAAACCCAAATAGTGTGAGGCGGCGCTTCGCGCCGCCTCACACTATTTGGGTTTAAGAATGGCGATAGCTCTAACATCACAGTCTCCTGTAAAACACCCTTTAGTATCCATGTCTTCACTTCAGGTCACACGCGGCACGCGCGATATTCTCGCTCCCGAAATTTATTACTGGCAGCAGTTAGAATCAACGGCGCGTCAAATCCTTAGCCAAGCCGCCTATAACGAGATTCGCACGCCAATTTTTGAAGCTACGGAGCTATTTGCGCGGGGCATCGGTGAAGCCACGGATATTGTCGGTAAAGAAATGTACAGCTTTAGCGATCGCGGCGATCGTTCTTTGACTTTGCGCCCAGAGGGGACGGCTGGCGTGGCAAGATCATATATAGAAAATAAATTATTTGCCCAAGGCGGTGTGCAGCGTCTTTGGTATATGGGTGCAATGTTTCGCTATGAGCGTCCTCAAGCAGGTCGCCAACGCCAATTTCATCAGTTAGGTGTCGAGGTACTTGGCAGTGCTGATCCGCGTGCTGATGCTGAAGCGATCGCGATCGCTAGTGACTTTTTGCAGGCCGTTGGTCTAAAAGATTTAGTAGTTGACCTCAACTCGGTGGGCAGTGCTGAAGATCGAGTTAGCTATCGTCAGGCTTTGGTGGATTATTTCACACCTTTTGTCGAGGAAATTGATGTTGATTCCCGCGATCGCCTTACTCGCAATCCTCTCAGAATTCTCGATAGCAAAGACAAGCGCACTCAAGAAATTTCCCAAGATGCGCCTAGCATTCTCGATTATTTAAGCCCTGAGTCGCAGCAACATTTCGAGAAAGTCCAAAGTCTGTTAACCGATCTTAATATTGCCTATCGGATTAATCCTCGACTTGTGCGCGGCTTAGACTATTACACCCGTACTGCCTTTGAGATTCAATCAAATCTACTGGGCGCACAGTCGGCAGTCTGTGGCGGCGGACGTTACGATCGCCTGATTTCGGAGTTAGGCGGTGCAGATGTACCTGCGATCGGTTGGGCGATCGGCTTAGAGCGTCTCGTCATCCTGATGCAACAGGTTGCCGAACAAAAACAAGCTGCGATCGATTTCTATGTCATTTCACGGGGTGATCAAGCGGAAGCTAAGGCTCTATCTATTGCTCAACTTCTCCGTAAAGCAGGATTTACTGTAGAACTTGATCTCAGTGGCGCGAAGTTTGATAAGCAGTTCAAACGGGCTAGTAATGCCAATGCTAAAGCTGCGGTGGTTATCGGTGATAGTGAAATCGAAGCGGGACAAGTACAAATCAAATGGTTAGAGTCTGGTGAACAAGAAGCTGTTGCGATCGACGATCTCAGCGACAGTTTTGAGATCCTGAAACAAAAGCTGTAATACCAAAACACAAAATGGCGTAGCCATTTTGTGTTTTTAAAACCCTTACAGGGTTTGGTTTTTAATTCACAGAAGTGTTGTCACACTTTTGTAAATTGGTATTAACGATACAATCTCCATTTTTTTGTGTTCTATAATACTTATTAACTCTTAATATCTTTGCTAAAACTTCACAAATTAATAGCAGATATTGTTGTTAGTTTGTTTTTGTTGATTAGTACTGGATTTTAAGTTGTATTGATTAATCATCAAACGTTTAGTAATCAAGTTAAGAAGCAAGAGTAATTACTCTTGCTCAGTAAGACTTAGGACTTACGCAAAAAAGCCCTGAAAGCATCATTTTACTGTAGGGGAAATTCATGAATTTCCCCTACATCTCGTTCTTTTGTGTAAGTCCTAAGTCTTTTGTAGCTAAACAAAATCTGAGTTTATTTATAAATAAGTAGAGGATTTTATGTCTTACCATGGCGATATTTCTTCGAGTGAAGATGCAGTTGGAGTTGCGGTAGTTAATTACAAAATGCCGCGCTTGCATACTAAAGAAGAAGTCATTGAGAATTGCAAAAAAATTGCCTCAATGATAGATGGCATGAAGGTTGGCTTACCTGGTATGGATCTGGTGATCTTTCCAGAATATTCCACCCACGGCATCATGTACGATCCGAAGGAAATGATGGAAACTGCTGCAACAGTTCCTGGTGAAGAAACTGCAATCTTTGCCCAAGCTTGCATTAAGAATAAAGTATGGGGAGTATTTTCTCTGACAGGTGAAAAACATGAGGCACATCCAGACAAAGTGCCTTACAACACCCTAATTTTAATGAACGATCGCGGTGAGATTGTTCAGAAGTATCGCAAGATTATGCCTTGGACTCCGATCGAAGGTTGGTATCCTGGTGACTGCACCTACGTCTCCGATGGACCGAAGGGCTTGAAGCTCAGTTTGATTATTTGTGATGATGGTAACTATCCTGAAATCTGGCGTGATTGTGTCATGCGTGGTGCAGAGTTAGTTGTGCGCTGTCAGGGCTATATGTATCCCGCTAAGGAGCAACAAATCATTGTTTCTAAGGCGATGGCATGGATGAATAATACTTATGTAGCGGTGGCAAATGCCGCTGGCTTTGATGGGGTTTATAGCTACTTTGGTCATTCCGCGATCGTTGGGTTTGATGGTCGCACTCTTGGCGAATGTGGCGAAGAAGAAAATGGCATTCAGTATGCGGCTTTGTCCAAGTTTGCGATTCGCGACTTCCGTAAGAATGCTCAATCACAAAATCACATCTTCAAGCTGATGCATCGTGGCTATACTGGGATGCTCAATTCAGGTGATGGCGATCAAGGTAAGGCAGAATGTCCCTTTGAGTTCTATCGAGATTGGGTTCTCGATCCGAAGAAGGCAAAGGAAAGTTCCGAGGCAATTACTCGTTCAATTGTGGGCACACCAGAATGTCCGATTGTTGGTATCCCGAACCAGCAGGCTATCCCTTTTGTAGAAAAAGCCAAGCCAGAAAGTGTTCCAGTTTCAGTTAAAGGCTAGTTTCGACTAGATTACTTTTTCTGACTTCTTTTCGGTTACAGCGTAAAGTACTGAAGTAAAAAAACAAGGTTTCTATTGAAATTGCTACTTTGCAATGCTTTCAATAGAAACCTTATTTTTTATAGCTGGATGTAATTGCGATTTGAAGGGTGATCGGTTTAAGCATGGTATGTCTATTTCTCCTGTAATGGTGGCAAGCTATTGACGATTTTAACTGACTCGACACTTACTCGTGCGATCGCACTTAAGGAGGTCAAGGATGTAGCGATATCTTTATCACGGGTGAGGCGATCGCTTTCTATTAAATCAACATATTCTTTAAAAAATAGACGTGAGCCTTGCAAAAACTCTAAACTTCCTTGGATAAATCCAACATAATCCGATCTAGGATCAACAGAAAAGCTGAAGGATAGAATCCATCCATCATTCACATATTTTTGAATAATGGAGATGATGTTAGATTGATAGTTGTTGAGTAACATATTCGATCGCTTGTAATTTTTGCAGAGAACTAGTTAGTCTCTTCTCAATTTTGGCTTCACCTGCCCAACTCACATATTCTTCGTCACCGCCTTTGAGGTCTTCAGCAGTCCAATCGCTGAGAAAAAGGTCGGATGAGATTTGATATTTGGTTTCAAATTCTTTTAAAAATTTATTAGTTTTATCTAGCGATCGCTGTAAGTTTTTGATTTCTGCATCAATCGCGGATCTGATCAGGTTTTGGACGATTTCGAGATCGGGTGCATCAGATTTGATTTCTAGTTGCAACATAATGGTTTACCTCAAATAAATTCTAGGTTATGCAAGGTTGAGTTTACTTTTTCTGCAATGGGGGCTAGCTATTAATTATTTTAACTGACTCGATGCTGCCACGCACGATCGCACTTAAGGAGGTCAAGGATATAGCGCGATCTGCGATCGCTGTTCTAGTTTTGAAGCCTTACGCCAGAAATTGCAATTAAAGCATCGCCACTTTTCCAATTGAGTCTCTCCTCACTCCTGAACAAACGCTAGACGAAGATTATTTACTCACCTTACACAGATATAATTCCTGCGAAAGCTAAGGTTTAGGGCTGGCACGGGGGCGCAGCCCCTACAGAACATGAATTATTGCAGGTAGGGGCAATCCCCCCGTGGTTGCCCTGCTTGGCTAGCAGCAAGGGATTCATCATCTACGTTCTGCGTAACATCAGTTAGTTACAATGATTCGTCTAGAGATTCTTTTACTTGAAGAGATTCTAATCAACTGTGTTTATTCATTAGTATCTATTCACAACAATTCTTTAGCTTTCATCCGAATGTAGAAAGGAGATTTGGTGGCTTGAGTCATATTTTCTTGTACTTGTTTCCATTCCTGACTGATTTCTCGATCTATTTCTTCTTGATGGTCAAAGTAGTAGCCCATTGCTGCATGGGCTTCGGCTAATGTTAAATACAAATGTTGACGACAGATTTCTTCTACTGACCAACCATAGGCAATATAGTCCATCACGATTTGGGCGATTCTAATACGAGGCAATCGTTGCAATCGTGCGGGCTGATTTTCTTCTTTTTCGATGTGCGGATAACTAAGGGCTAACATGAGATTTATTTTCACCTAGCTAAGTTGTTATGTCCTTTCAGTATAGTCTTTGCTGTTACTGTAGTATATTTCATCTCATCTAACCAACACTATCGATTTGACTGCTGTTTTAAGATTTGGCAGCAGTATTTTGTTCTTTCTAGATTCGCTGATCTATAAACTGGTTATGGTGCTTTGCCCTACAAAGGTGATAGATCGAAAGATGATTTACCCAAGGTGGAAGATTTTATAATCTCCTTTATAACACTATATTTCCAAACAACACCCAACTGAGCCTTAAACGTATCATCACCAACTCGCCCAGAGTAGACCCCAATGAAACGCCTTCCTTGTATCCCAAAAGATGATCCATTTGATCTCTTAAGCCCACCACCCACCTCTGTTTCCCATCGTCCCGTTTCGTGAACATAAACAGGAGCACCCGACATTCCTGCACGAGTCGCTGTATCAATGAAGATTTTGGGTAAATCATCAATGTCTAAATATGGCTCTGATGCTATACTCCCACGTTTCCAAACAGGAAAATTCGCTCCGCCTGTCATTCCTTCTGGAAAGCCGAGAACAAATACACCCTGCCCTGGATTGAATCTTACTAGACTTAGATTAACTCATGTTACGCAGAAGCCTAAAAAGGTTTCAGAGACTGCCATTCCAAGTGAGATTGCTGCAAAGCCTTGATATATAATTTGGATTTGAGAGCGAAGTGATTGAGCTTAGAATTAAGTTTGA
>JBIKYZ010000466.1:0-2540 GCA_044354985.1 Pseudanabaena sp.
TATCAAACCTAGGCTATGGTTCAATTTATTGAACTTATAGCTTTTGTATTTACCTATGGATTGAAGTACAGAAATAAATGTGAAGTTGCTTCTATACCTTGCTTTTGTTTCCCGACAGATCTATTATTTATATCATATGTATTTATCTTAAGTCTATCATTTTCAATAGTTTTGTTCAATAATTTTGTTTGTTAAGTCAACAGCATTTTGTCGTATTTCTCATGATGAAACGAATCTACTGGCTTTTAACAACTATTCCCAAATCTGCTAATAATTGTTAAAGCCGCTTTGTGTAATTATTTCAAAGACATCATTTTTCATAATGAGAATTGCTGATTAAATGGAAGGAAACTAATTATGTCATGGATAGAATTGAGCCTCGATACCACCAACGAAGCCGTTGATTGGGTTTGTACCTTACTTGCCAATGCGATCGCAGCCGAAGATATGCATATTAGTGAATATCGCGATCGCTCAGCTGAATGGACATTCACAATTCAAATGTATCTACCCGAAGACACTCAAATCTATCAACGCATAGAGACTATTTCTTCTATCTTAAAACCACTCCATCGCACGGGCATGACTACCGAATTACAAACTTTTGTAGTTGATCAGAAGCCTCCTAAAATAGAACAGAATCCCGAAAATTCTTTGATTCGGCATATAGGCGATCGCTTTGTAATTCTCTCCGCTGACTCCGATTATCAAACTAGCAATTCCCAAGAAATTGTTCTCCGACTCCAAAATAGTCTCGCCTTTGGCAGTGGGCTTCATCCTGCTACTATTCTTAGCTTGCAACTAATAGAGCGACATGTTCAGCCATCACTTCATGCCCTCGATCTTGGCTCTGGCTCAGGAATCCTGAGCGTGGCTTTAGCAAAACTTGGAGCAATGGTTTTAGCGATCGATAACGATCGCATTGCCGTATCAGCCACTCAAGACGCAGTAGAACGGAACCAAGTCTCTTCGCAGGTCACAGTCACAGAGGCAAGTCTGGGTAGTGCTAGCCAACTAGGACATTGGATGGGCGGCGATAGCATTGAGTCAGTTACTGAAATCCAAGCTAATGGACAATTCGATCTAATCGTGGCAAATATTTTTGCGCGAGTGCATATTTCTCTCGCCGCCGAATTTTACAAAGCTTTACGAAATACTTCTACACATTCAGGAATCTTAATTACCGCAGGCTATACCAGCGATCGCGAAGAAGATGTAACTTCGGCAATGATTGAGGCAGGTTTTGCCGTATGCGATCGCGTTCAAATTGACGAATGGATCGCGATCGCATATCACACTTTTTAGAAATATTATTGCTGGTTAATAAAATTTGAATGTAAAAGCAAATTTTTGCAATACAAGTTTTAATTAAAGATGAAGTAAACATTAATTCTAAAAGGCATCATGAACTATCTAAAAGTGTTACCAATCTTAAGTATTTTTGCCTTTCCTGCTATGGCTATGGCTCAATATCCGATCATTTTCAATCACGTAAAATACGTTTCGATTAGTCAAGATACATGCATTAGAAGGGCCGAAATAGCTGCCAAAGACTCTGGCTTCGATAGCAACTTTGAACCTCTTGCTAATGGAGCATTTGGAGTCAATGGCAACTACAGCGTATCAATACGCTGTGAAGCAAAACGGGGAGTTGTCTTTTTTGCTGTAGCAGGTCCTGACAATCGAACTGCAAGCAACCTCGTAAAAAGGGTACAGCAAACTTTTTAAATCTTTCCCTTCTAATGCCAAAGCACAAAGTGGCTACGCCACTTTGTGCTTTGGTAGAACACGATCGCATCGAGTTGAATTGTAATTGAACGTAACAATTGCCGAAACATGGCTCAATACAAAAGATAAGCTAAAGGTTGATAATAGAAACAAGCTGAGCTCGTAGCGATCGCTACCAACACAACTTATGTCTTGACTAGACTAATACCAGTTTAGAAATAGCTGGCACTACTTCTAAACTTTAAATCATACAGAGGAGTTGGAAAGTATATGGTGTATACCCCTTTGATCGGTTTCACTCTATTTATCACCCTGTTTTTAGGAGCAGCATTTACGCTAAGTTATTTCTGGTGGGCGGATCGCTACAAAACGCCAGAAGTCATTGCCGCAGAAGTCATGCAGTTCTCAGAGCAACTTACCAACGCTTTGTCAGTTTTTGCCGTTGGAATGCTTGCCTTTGGCATCATGCTAATATTTCTAAATTTTTTCTCTTAAATAACTGATGTTACGTGGAAGGAAGATTGCCCTCACCCCCCAGCCCCCTCTCCCAGAGAGGAGAGGGGGAGCAAAATCCAGAAAACTCTTGTCCCCCTCTCCCTTTGGGAGAGGGGCTAGGGGTGATGGTCTTAGAAACTTCCACGTAACATCAGTTAAATAATATAAAGGCGGGTGCATAGCACCCGCCTTTATTAGATTTGTTGGGAAACAAAAGTACAGCACAGAGTAGATTTTAGCTTTCAATCCATTTTTAAGCAGTATCTAAATAGAAGTTCCATAAGCCAGCCGCATTCAACATGAGACGGTCATCAAAA
>JBIKYZ010000467.1:0-2538 GCA_044354985.1 Pseudanabaena sp.
TATCTGTTGAGCATTTGAGTCGGAAAATTATCGCTTTTATCAACTATTTTAATGAACTTTTATCCAAACCTTTTAAATGGAAGTTCCGTGGTTAGTGTCTTGTTACTTCAGCCAGCCTGTACTAGTCATAATATTACATAACATAAAGCTAACATACATAGGAATATAGTGCGATCGCCGATCTTGTATAGTCCATTAATGAAATGTACTGACAGGTTACTTATTTATTTACTCATCAGGCTTCTATAAAATGATAGATATCTGTGAGATCACACGGAACTATAACTGTATAGGGAACAAAGGCAAGTAAAAACTGATGTCAAATTCAATTAGTTACGAAAAAAGACCTGATCTTCAGTCGGTACAAATGAATAATGGCTTGACTTCAGTCTTTATCTCTGTCATCGCGATCGCAGCTTCAATTCTTGCTAAAAACGATCTACAACGAAAAATAGCTGTATGGTTTGCATCTCATGATCAAGGTATTTTTGGTCTAGGTTTAGTTGGATTTGACGTGAGTGAACTACCTTGGTCTCAAGATAACTTTGATGAGCAGAAGCACTTTATTCTGCAAGTCATTGATTCAACAACATGTCAGATGGGTTGGGATATTCTTGATTATGAGCCACATAAAGAATGGGTTTTCACATCTCTAGAAAAGTTTCGCATTCTCATTGAAGCATTTGAGATTCAGGATCGATGCAATCAAATCTCTGAAATATGGGGTTATGTAAGCGAACCTAAGATGTTTATTCTATGCCCCAAGCATAAAGTATATAAACATGATGGAGGCTGTATTCTATGTAATGACTGATTTTGGTATTTCCAGCGCCTTTGGTGCTGGAAATACCAAAATCGTCTTCCAGAGGTTAATACAAGGTGCGAAACTTTATGAACAAAGTTAAGTCAGATTATTTAACTCAAAATATAATTATGTTTAAATCTTACTTGGCTTTTGGCATTGCCATGATCATGGCAACATTTGCAACGATCATTGGCATATGGACACATCAAGGAGCAACCATCAGTAGCGAATATCATAACTACTTTGTATTAGGGTTACTCATTGCCCCGATCGCACTTTTTTTACTATCAAATGGAAAGCTTTGGCAAGATATTGGATTTTCGTGGGTAGCGATCGGGCTGATTTTGTTGGGAGCTGAAGGATATTGGAACTATCGCGACCGCCCTTGGTTTGCTCCTCCCCTCACAAATTGCGATGGCAAATGTTATGGCTGGTTTTCCTTTGAAAACGAACTGATGCACAAAGAGCTACTGCTAGTCGGCGCGATCGCAATAGTGATCGGTATCCTTCTCAAAATTATCCGCAATCAACTTTTGAAGCGAATAAAAAAATGATGAGAAAGTAAAAAAACAGAAAAACTGTTCAAAGCCCATTGTATTTTGCAGACGTATCACCTGTAGTGAAAATACCGCCGCATGACATTATGAATGAACCGTCAAATATGGATCTAAATGCTGGGATTGTCCATCAGGTATTTATCCACAATCAAACAACCATGAAATTCCTAGCTGTAGAATGGTATGACAAGCCAATGTCATTTCTGGAATGTTTGGAATGGCTAAAAGAATTAAAGGAACTTTCCGCTTCGACTGATATTGCGATCGCGAGTTTTGGCGTGGTCTATCACATTGATTCACCGATTGATTTTTGCAAGTGGCTAACGGAAGTTTTTGAAGGTAATGTTGCTCATGGCTTTTCCCGACAGCTCTGTAGTGATTGCGATTAAAAATATCTATGTGGGATAACTACGACTTAAACGCAGAATTGCTTGATCTCAAACTTTGGGGTGAAGGATGTACTCAATATCAAATTCGGCAGACAGGGGACGATGAATTTTGTTTGATTCAATCAGGAACACTATGGCGAGTAGTTTATGCTGAAAGAGGAAATGTGCAGGATGTGCTATTTGAATCGTCCGATGAAGCCAAAGCTTGCGAGTTTATGTATCGCCTAATCACGGGCATTCGCCACAATCATCTCGTGGGTTTCTTTAAGACCCAATCAGAGTCTGAGGCGATGGGTCAGGTGCTGCGTCAGCTTAATATAGAACACCATACCGACAGAATTTCCTATAAAAATAATGAGCCTCGATTTCGAGTTCGGGTTTATGGCAAAGACATTTTTGCAGTGGAGCGCCACTTTGGGAACCAATTACCGCTAGAGCGATGGTTGACGATGTCTGAAAGGATTCATCTGACTCTGAACCGTCTTCTTCAGCTCGATCCCTATGATGAGTTCACAAAAATATCCCTGAATCCGCCAATTGGCTCTGAAGAGAAACTACGATCGCTTGAACAACAACATGACATTCAGTTGCCAGAAGCTTATCGCACGTTTTTACTGGAGGTTGGCAATGGTGGCAAATGGGAACGTTTAGAATATTATTGGTAATTGCTCAACCTATAGCAAACAATGATTTGAGAGGATTCAAAGCGATAAGAATCGACTCAAAAGCGGAAAAGCCTTTTCTTTTTCCAGTATTGACAATCGAGCGAACAGCCGCAAATAAGTCA
>JBIKYZ010000218.1:0-8586 GCA_044354985.1 Pseudanabaena sp.
TTTCCTATGTGCTACTCTTGGTTTAGTTTCGATGAAGCAATTACGTTCAAACTTTGTTTCAGTATACATTCTCAGACTCTTTTATCTAAATCAAATCTCTGGATTTTCTATCTGCGTAAGGTGAGAAACTAAATCAACAGTACTAGTTCCATCATTAGAACTAGTTGAAGTAATATATCGAACTCCTTCAATTCCGTTAAGTTCTCTTTCAAGAATATTTGTAACTGTGGACTCGACAACTTCTGCATTTGCGCCAACATAGTTGGCGGTAACAGTGACTTTTGGCGGCGTAATTTCGGGATATTGAGCAACAGGCAATAGGAAAATACAAGCTGCTCCCAATAGGGTGATCACTACTGAACAAACTGTAGCAAATACAGGTCGTCTGATGAAAAAGTCAGAGATTGATAGCAGCATGGGCGGAGATATAGAAATTAAGAGTTTCGGAAGTAAGCCTAGCCACTGACTGCACAAGCAACCAATTTCTTATGACGTGGCTTCGCCTCGTCATAAGAAATTGGTTCATTAATCAAAATACTTTCAAAATAATACTGTCAAAATATGGGGCAATAATAGCACGCCAGCAATTAGCAAAGCAGTAATTGCTGCAATTAGCACTGCTCCAGCTGAGCAATCCTTAGCAATTTTGGCTAACTGATGAAACTCCCTCCCCACAGTCAGATCGACCACAGCCTCCAATGCTGTATTCAATAATTCCAACACTAGGACTAGGGCGATCGTTAAACTAATAATCGAGCAATCGACAGCAGACAGGTGGAAATAAAGACTTAAAGACAATGCGGTCACGCCAATGATCAGATGAATCCGAAAATTGCGCTGTGTCCGAAAAGCGTAGCCAACTCCCTGACCAGCATATTGGAAACTAAGCAGCAAATTTGTGGCAATTTGAAAGGAATCGTTGCGTTGGGCTGCATTCTGTTCAGATGTTTCTAAGTTATCAGTCTTTGTCATTTGCTGGGATAAAGAAGTCGATTTCAACAAAAATAGTCTTGATGGCGATAAATCATTGTTCATGGATGTTATTTCCCAAGAGACTTTGCAACGCAATTGCCAAAAACTTTAAAGATTTTAACGCTAGGAAATCAGTTTACTCAAATTACGCACTCAAATACTTAAGGATCGCAAATTAAATAATATCCAATAATATTGCAGCAGATAGGGTCTACCGTAACATTGTTAGGTTTTTTATTTACAGCAATTACCGCTAAAACGAACCACAAGAGAAATTTTAAAAGTGTTCCTTTGCAACACTTTTAAAATTTTTTTGGTTTGGATTTGAGCATAAAGTGTTGTAAAAATTATCCCACCCTAGCCCTCATTTTTGCAAGGGCTAGGCTAGGGCACGGCAATTATCACTATGAAAACAATTTTGAAATCCCACCTTACAACGCTTTCAAAGTTTTTCTTGGTTTGGGTTTGAGCATTAATACTAATTCACAAAAGTGTGGCAACACTTCTATGAATTAAAAACCAAACCCAGTAAGGGTTTTAAAATCAAGAAATGGCGTAGCCATTTCTTGATTTAGTATAAATAGCCTATTCTTTCGGTGGAAAGGCAGCATGACGATAGACAATTAGTGATTTTTTGCGAGAAATGTTCTTATTTGGTAAGGGAAAAATGATCTATATAAACCCAGAAAAAGCGGCGGGCGTAGCCCGCTGTTTTTTGGCTCGATTATTTTGTGAAAGTTCTTTAATGATCAAAGTGAAATTAGCTGCAACATTAGGTCTTGCTGTTTTAACATTGCCTCTAGACTTTCTTCATCAGGGTGATCCCAGCCCAATAAATGTAATAAGCCATGAGCCGCGAGCCAAGCTAGTTCATAAGTTAACGAATGACTACGTTCCTCAGCCTGACTAATTGCCGTGGTTTGAGAAATGATGATATCGCCTAAATAAGTTGGCTCAATATAATCAGAGTCATCACTGGGAATCTCTGGTACATCTGACTCTAAAGCCGCAAAAGACAAAACATCAGTGGGGCGATCCAACTGCCGATATTGCAAATTTAATTGTTGAATTGTCGAATCATCAGTAATTGCTAGCGATAGCTCATATTCTCCATCTGCGATCGCTTGCTCAGATTGGAGATACACTTCCCACTTTTCAAACCATTCTTGCCATTGCTCCAATGAGATCGGATGGCGATCGGCAACCTCAGGATAGATTTCACAGTACAAATCAATACTCAATGCTTTGTTACCTCATAAGTTAAACGACTAAACGACAAAAAACAACAGAAATAGTGATTTTAGAAAATCTTTAAATTTAAGAATTAGTTAAAGTTGTCAACAAAAGAACAATAATTACAAAAAAATTTGTTGTTAATTTTTTATTACTGCGTTAAGTTACTTGACAGGGCAAAAAAACTTAACTAAAAGTTTTCATGATCACTAATAGTTTAAAAGGGGGGATGAAATTTTATATTTAATTATTTCTGCTGGATTCAATGGCAAAATTGAATTATTACCAACAATTAGTTATGCAATTCACAAGGTTAATTGTTTAGGGATACCAATCATCAAATTACTAATGAAAGGCGATCGCCAATCCTAGTAATGTTCCAATCACCCCAAAGATCGTAAGTGCGAAATGGAATAGAGAAGTACTCCCTTTTTTAACCATATTTCGCATCGCTAGTTTTACGAAACTATCTTTCTCTTTTTGTTTGCTAGTATTTGCAGCTTGGTTATTAGGATCATTACCATTACTGTTATTTAAATCGGAATTGGAAGAAATATTAGGATCGCTATTCATGGTTTTTTAGGGTTTTAGGGGCAATCATCAATGGGTAATTCACGGAAAAACAATTTGTGTCTTGACATTATTCTCTTAAAGAAAGTTTATCATCAACATTCGTGATATCTTATAGAATTGAAAATGTAATCTTTATTAAAGCAAAGCAAAATTAAGTATAAGTAATTTTGCTGTTGTATAGTACAGTTTGCAAAGGCAGAATTTATATGCCTAACATAGTTAACTCAAGGAGAATATTACTATGGCAGTCGAAAAAGTCAACTCTTCCTCTAGTCTAGCGGAAGTCATCGATCGTATTTTGGATAAGGGCATTGTCATTGATGCATGGGTAAGAGTCTCTCTCGTGGGAATCGAACTATTGTCAATCGAAGCTCGTGTTGTTATCGCCTCGGTAGAAACATACCTTAAGTATGCTGAAGCAGTTGGTCTAACAGCATCGGCGGCAGTACCTGCTGCTTAGTTATTTATTCCTAGCATTTCGCTAGCAGTGAGTCACTAAACAATAGATTATTAGCCTACCGATTTCTTCTCTACCCCTTTCTCACTAAAAACTATCTTGTCGGTTTCTTGCTGACAAGGCAATAGATTTTTGGCAGGGTAGTTATACGGTGGGAAGGGGGATATTAATTCATGAAACTTGCGGCGCTTTGAAGGTTTGATTAATTTTGATTTGAATGAGTTAATTTGAGGTTAACGTTATGGCTTCTTTGATGCAAGAGTTTGCAGAAGCAAGGCAGAGACGATTACAAGATAGAGCAGATTTTTTGTCTGACCAGCAGCTAGCACGGGAACAAAGGGAAAGAGATTTACAAATCCAATCAGAGGAAACTGCCAAGTATTTGGCTCATGCTGAGCAAACTCGTCTTGCATGGGAACAAGGCCGACAGGCGATCGCAGAAAATGCTTTAGAATCTCGTCGGGAAGAAATTCAAAATCGTACAGAGCAGATGTCTGAGTTCTTAGAAGATTTAAATACCACACGCACTGAGCAAGCCATTGAAGACAGTGAACAACGCGCTCAAGAGGTGAGAACCCGTACTTTTAAAACGCGATCGCAGCTAAAACATATTCATAAAACACGTATTCGCACTGGCAAAGTTGATCAAGAACAACGACAACAATTGGTACAGGAGAGAGCTGCTTTAACACAAATGCAGTTAGAAGATCTCACGAAAACTCGTCTTGACAATGCAACCGCAGATGCACAGCAAAGAGCACAAGAAGCTAGCGATCGCGCTACCAATGTCAAAGCCTCATTAGGGCAACTTGAAGCTAATCGGATTGCTGAAGCCGAAGCCCAAGCTCTGAAGTTAAAAGCTTTTCGTGCTGATTTAAGTGACTCAGTTTGGTCAGGTTCTCGGTCTGTCGCTGTTGCGCCCTCACCTGCTAATTCCCAACTAGATCTAGCTACAAAGTCCACCGAAGTCTCTAACAGCTCTAGCTATAAGCAAAAAAAGAAACCTGCTAAAGCGGAAAGTACTGCTGCTTCTGCACCCGAGACTGAGATCGCCAAGTCTATAGAGGTAAAGGAATCGCCAAAAGAAACGCCTAAACCTTCTGGCAAAATTGAGCAATTTGTGATTGACTATGTTTCCCAATTGTCTACAAACTCTAGTTTGTTAGCAGTCGTTAATGATCGCGATACGGTTAGAGATTTGCTAGCTCAAGGTGCAAACACTTTAAAAGTTGATCCCTCGGATATTCTTAATACCCTGCTGCAAATGGCAGAAGGCTCCTCAACATGACCACAGTTCTTCATGCTAATGCGCGTCAGTTTATTAGCACTGACTTCACTAAACAAATAGTGCGTAGGGCTTTACGCTATTTGCAATCGGGCTTCGCGATTCATTTGCGTGGGCCAGCAGGTACTGGTAAAACTACTTTAGCAATGCATCTTGCTGGTTTAGTCGGACGACCAATGGTGTTGATCTATGGTGACGAAGATCTGCGATCGTCACAATTGATTGGTTCTAATTCAGGCTATTCACGCAAAAAAGTTGTCGATAACTACATTCATTCAGTCCTAAAGGTTGAAGATGACCTGCGCCAAAGCTGGACAGACTCGCGACTTACCTTGGCAGCTAAAGAGGGTTTTACTCTCATTTATGATGAGTTCAACCGATCGCGTCCAGAAGTAAACAATGTATTGCTTAGCGCCCTCGAAGAAAAGCTGATTGTTCTACCTCCTGATAGTTCTCAGACCGAGTATGTGCGAGTACATCCTTTGTTTCGCGCTATTTTTACTTCCAATCCTGATGAATATGCAGGAGTACATGCAACTCAAGATGCATTACTTGATCGCATGATCACGATTAACATTGGCGAAGCTGATGTGGAAACCGAAAAGCAAATTTTGGTAAATCGGGTTGGATTAGAGCGCACTGAGGCTCTCAAACTAATCAATTTGATCCGTGGATTCCGTCGCCAAATTCAATGTAGTAAGGCTTCAAGCTTAAGAGCTTGTCTGTTGATTGGCAAGATTTGTCATGAGCATGAAATTCCTGTCTCTGGGAAAAATGATGACTTTCGCGATCTTTGCTTTGATGTGCTGATTTCTCGCTATGGTAGTGGCGAGCCTGAGTCAGAACTTGGACTCGCAAAATTATTGGATCAGATACCTTAATGTCTCAAGCGCTTAGACCTCAAGCAATCAAAACCAGCACAACTGGCTCTTCCCTTGCGGATATTCTAGAAAGAGTATTGGATAAGGGAATTGTCATTGCAGGTGATATCACAGTGTCTGTGGGCAGTGTGGAGTTACTGAGCATCAGGATTCGCTTGCTAGTTGCATCTGTGGATAAAGCTAAGGAAATCGGAATTAACTGGTGGGAGTCCGATCCCTATTTGTCTTCTAGAACTCAAGAGTTGCTTGCGTCTAATCAGCAATTACTAGAGCGCGTAAATCTTTTAGAAAGAGAGCTAGCTGCCACAAAGCAACTATCCGAGAATTAGCTAATGGAGGCGCTTCGCGCCTCCATTAGCTTTTTATAGTTTCAACAAACTTTTTGAGGCTGATCAAGGCGATCGCTAAAGCAAAAACGCATAATAAAGCTCCATGCGTGGAAGAGATTTCACCTTGAGTTACGACTAAGGCGGCAATCACGGCAGTCGCCATGCCATTACCACCAAAATATAAGCCTGTCCCAAATCCTGCTTGATTAGGCGGAACCATTGCTAAAGCTAGGGGAATAGTATTTGTCAAAACTAAGCCTAGAGCCATCGCTGCGATCGCACTCATGAATATCAAATAAACGCCATTTTGGCTTAGCACTGTCAATGTGAGACAACCTGCGATCGCCGCTAATCCTATTCCCATTCCAAAAGTTACTTGATGTCTGCGAAATAGCGATTTTAATAGCGATCGCAGAGGTAATGTAGAAATTCCTGCAACCAAGAGGATACCTGACTGGATATATTCAACAGATATGCCGCCGAGTGATTGGGAAAGCTGACGAGGGAGAATATGAAGCAGCAAATTTATTTCTAAGCCAGATCCTAAGCCAACGACAAAAGGCAAAGCGTACATGACAAATGATTTCGCGGTTAATTTTGTGGTTGAGACTTCGGGGCTTGTTGCTGTGACTAGATAGCGTGGCATCGAGACCCATAATAGTACTGAACCAATTAATAAGGCGATCGCTCCCAAGATAAAAGTCATGGATGCGCCAATCTGTTTAAGTATTAAGCCTAATATTGGGCTAGTAGCGCTAGTGATTGCTAAGACCAGAGCCAAAATCGCATTTGCTTGAGGTAACTGATTAGTTGGCGCAAAGCCTTGGAGTAAAGCAATCGCTGGCCCTCGAAAAATAATCATCGCAATTACCCACATTGTCATCATCACTGGGACAATCCAGCGCATTCCCTCTGATAGCTGCGTTTCGACCAGCCACGAAGCAATCACAAAAATTAGTCCTGCAAGAGTCACGCCCACGACTACCTGTGGCAAGCGGCTACCAAATCGACCAAGAATGCGATCGGAAAACCAACCGACAATTGGCTCCACGATCGCGCCGAGCAGCCCCTGAAAAATCCCTAGCCATATTGCTAAATCAACAAACCCAATCCGCGCCAAAATTCTGGGCTGATAAAATCCATAAGCGATCCAACTAAAAGTAATCGCAGCTAATAATGCTGCCAATCCCCAAACCTGTTGCCACAGAATTTTTGTAGGGGCATTTGGGAAAGAATTAGTTTGAACATTAGTCACGACATTCATTGCTTTATAAAGAGCGAAGAAAAAACAATATGCAAAAAGCCTTGCTTTGCAAGGCTTTTTGCATATTAATTAGACCTTGAGAATCCAAGCATCACGGGTATCTTTGCTGACAAAAGCCGCAGGAACCACATTCAGCGCAACGCCCAAGGATTGGAATGCAGCCCGAATTACGGTGGCGTGGGAAGCCTCAGTGGAACCAATACTTGCTCCTGCGGTAATCAGATCAGGACTTTTGAGCATGGCGACCTCACGTCCATAGGCGATCGCAGCATCTACCTCTAATGCAAGGGCAAGCTTAGCAATATTCACATCTGAGTCGAGATTTCCTTCTCCCTTTTCGATATAAGGTGTAACTGTCTTGAGGTATTCAGTCTTCGCCATTACAGGGCTACCACCGAGTTTCTTCACTACAGCAGTCAGCAAATCACGATGCGCTTTGTGATCAGCTTGGTTGGCTAAGGCGATCGCCAATACTGCTTTCCCGACATTGCTACCAGTGAGTTTACCTGCCGCAAACCCATAAGCCCAGATGGCTTGATGCTCATAGAACAAAGCATTATTAAGAACCTTGATGTCGTTCATAACATCGTTTTTCTTGGGCATAGCGATAACTTCAGGAACAACTGCGACAGTAGCAATTCCCATAGCCCCAAAGAAGCCTGCTTTGATTAATTCACGGCGCGAAGCGGAACGAGAAAATCTTTCTGTTCTAGACATGGTTTTTACCAGATGATATATAGTTAAAAATCAGTTGTGGCTAGTCAGCGATCGCAAATACAAATGCTCTTATCTCAAAGCACAAAATAGCTACGCAATTTTGTGCTTTTAAAACCATTACTGGGTTTGTTTTTAATACACAAAAGTGTGGTCACACTTTTGTGTATTGGGATTAAAGATTATTGAAATCGCTGATTTAAAAAGGAATACGAAGAGGATCTGATTTTGGATTCATGCGATCGCAAATTTCTTAAAATTGATAGTGACAGTAAGATTGACGAAATTTCACTAATTAGCCGAATTGCTGAAATGGATCAAACTGCCCTGTCGTTGCTGTACGATCGCTACTCCAGAGTGATTTATACGATCGCCTATAAAATTCTTAATTCGTCAGAAGAATCCGAAGAGATCGTTTTAGACGTATTTACTCAAGTATGGAGAATTGCGAAAAGCTACAATTTCCAAAAAGGTAGAGTAGATACATGGCTGTTTATGCTCACCCGCAGTCGCGCCTTAGATCGCTTACGCAGTCATACAAGGCTTGGCAAAGCTGTTGCTGCTTCAGAAGATCTGTTAAAGATGCATTCACATGTTGATAGTCCAGAAGCAGATGTCCTAATGCAAGAGCGAAGTTCTTATATTAAGGCTTGTCTTGCTGAACTTCCTAACGAGCAACGTTTAGCTTTAGAACTTGCCTATTTCGGTGGACTTAGCCATAGTGAAATTGCTGCCAAAACAGGGCTTTCCCTTGGGAATGAAAAATAAATAACTTATGCATTTTGAGGAATGGCTCTATAGTTCCATTTAGGAAGATATTCATCAAAAACAATAGGTAGATTTTCTTTGAAACCATCCATAACCTTTCTACCCTTGTC
>JBIKYZ010000468.1:0-2520 GCA_044354985.1 Pseudanabaena sp.
TGGCAAATACTACTATCTTAGTACTCCTAAATCATTAGTGCTTCGATTTCTCATGCCCAATATTTGGGCATCTCTTAATGTGCCGTTCATCCATTTTTTGCTTCAATTTTTTCCAAACTCCAAATATCACCAATTATAATTAAATCCACATCTGGATGAATAAAATAATCAAGTTCAATCTCTTTTTCTAAGGCTTTGGCTGACAGCAACTCGATGGTATTTTCTAAGCATGTTCGCAAATCAAAGGTTTGTTCTTCTAATTCCAGATGTCCTGATTCAATTTTAGAAAAGTCTAAAATATCATTGATGATCGTTAGCAATGTACTACCTGCATTGCGGGCAATCTCCACAAACTCTCGTTGCTCTTTAGTTAGATTTGTGTCGAGTAAGACTCCCGTCATCCCAATTACCGCATTCATGGGTGTACGAATCTCATGGCTCATTGTTGCTAAGAAATCACTTTTTGAGCGGTTGGCTGCTTCCGCAATAATTCGGGCTTCTTCTAGTTCAGCATTTTGTTTGATTAGTTGTTCGCGTTGACGGGTTTCTTGAATGAGTAAATTTGCCTGCGACAGAGCTATACTGACTTGATTTGCTACAGATTCAAGCAACTCTTTCTCTTCAATTGTCCATTCATGAAAGCTATTACAATGGTGCAATAAAATGATGCCATTGGTCAATCCATGGGATGAAGTGCGTATAGCTAAAAGCGATCGCAGTTGCATTCGATAGAACAATTCCCCAAGATCACCTAAATCTTCCTCTGCGTAAACATTGGTAATTGCGATCGCCTGATCTTGATTGGAAACTCTTTGCCCGAAAGCACTATTTAACAAAGGTAGTTCAAAATCTTTTACAGAAAAGATTTTGTCAGCTAATTGCTCTGACATCAGAGAAATATGAGGTTCTAGAACTGAGGTTTGATCTTCATAGTCTAGTTTGTAAATGAGGCAACGGCTAGCCCGAAAAGCTAACTGGATTTGATGAGCAGCAGTTTGAAAAATACTCTCAATATCAAGGCTTTGGCGAATTTCATCAGTAATTCGATTAAGTAATACGGTGAGGCGCATCTGCCTCTTTAAATCTTTTTCCGCCTCTTTACGGGCTGTAATATCAGTTTGGATGCCAATAAAATTAGTCAATTTCCCCATGTCGTCAAATATAGGAGAAATATTTAATTCATTCCAAAATAAAGAACCATCTTTGCGATAGTTCCTAATCACCACACTGCAAGATTCTCCTTTATTAATTGCATTCCTAAGAATATCTTTCTCAGGTTGGAATACATCGGTTCCTTGTAAGAAACGACAATTTGTGCCGATTACTTCACTAGATATATAACCCGTGATTTTTTCAAACGCAGAATTTACATAGACAACTGCATTGTTAGGGAGACGACAGTCTGTGATCACGATGCCATTATGGCTAGAAGCGATCGCACGTTCTTGGAGACGAAGAGTTTCTTCAAATTTTTTGCGATCGCTAATATCAAAGCGAATTGATAGATATTTTACGGGGTTACCATGATCATCTAACAAAGGCACGATCGTGCTATCAGTCCAGTAAAGCGTTCCATCTTTAGTCTTATTACGAATTTCACCACGCCATACTTTTCCACTGGAGATAGTATTCCACATCTCAGCAAAAAAATTAGGTGGATGATATGACGAGTTAATAATTCGATGATTTTTGCCTGATAGCTCGTCTTGACTATATCCAGAGACTTCGCAAAATTTACTATTTGCGTAAGTGATCTTCCCTTCTAAATCAGTAACGGCTACGATCGCAGCTTGATCAAGAGCAAATTTTTGAAAGGCGAGCTCGCGTAATGACTCTTGCAACTTGTCTTCGGCATGCTTCCGCTTGGAGATATCGTAGGCAATGCCTAAAAATCCTGAAATCTGATTATCCTCATTCCGCAGCGCTGAAATAGAGAGCATTACGGGAAATCGCGATCCATCTTTACAAATATATGTCCACTCGCTCTCTTCTATTTGTCCTAATTTTGTTTTGGCAATAAACACCTCAAATCCTACAGGGATTAGCTCCCCTAGTTCCTGTGTTAAGATGCTTGCCCTTTGTTGAATTTCTAAAGGATCATGAAAGCGCTCAGGAGTACAATTCCCTATGATCTCTAAAGCGGAATAACCAAGCCAACGCTCAGCTGTGGCATTAAAAGCACAAATCACCCCATCCACCGTTGTCGCAATAATCGAGTAATTGGCACTATCTAAAATTGCTTGGTGCAATCTTAGAGACTCTTTAATCACATTGTTTCCATCTTTTGCTGCCGCCCTATTTGAAGAATTGGTACGCCTTTTTCGGTAAGTTGATAAATCACCTTTACTATCTTTAGCCATAATTTAAGAGGACTCGGATAAAAAATTAGCTCGAAGCAGCAATTCCAAATTCAAAATGGTAACAAGCAATACATAATACTAGTGTAAAATTAACACGAATCTGGAAACACAGGAGCATCACCAAGCATAAATTCGATTAGATGTTGCCAACCGTCAAAGA
>JBIKYZ010000469.1:0-2515 GCA_044354985.1 Pseudanabaena sp.
ATGTGCTACTCTTGGTTTAGTTTCGATGAAGCAATTACGTTCAAACTTTGTTTCAGTATACATTCTCAGACTCTTTTATCTAAATCAAATCTCTGGATTTTCTATCTGCGTAAGGTGAGTTAATCAATCACACCATTGAGAATGTAACCGAATCTCTCGTGGAAAATGAACTCGCAAAAATCCTCGGCAGTGATGCAGTAAACCTTGATATTGATGTTGATGCTCAACAGTTAATGATTAAACAGGTAACGCTCAAGCTCAATGTGATGCAGTCTTCTGCTCCACCTTCAAAAAGCAGTGAAGAAATCTCTGCGCAAATGGATGATGAAATCGAGCGCTTTAAATCCTCCCGACCACTACCATTTCGATTGTTTTAGCTGAATAATTATTCAAAGCGAGTATTTACAACCTATGACTCAAGTTAAATTTGCGATTCGCCATGCGACAATTGCTGATACTCCTGCCATTTTTTCGTTAATTGTCTCGCTTGCCGACTATGAGAATCTTTCTGATAAAGTCACAGGCAATATTGAATCTCTACAAGAAGATTTGTTTGGTGCAAAACCTTGTATCGAAGCGATCGTTGCAGAGATAGAACCGAATCAACAAATTGTCGGATTTGCACTATTTTTTACGAGTTATTCCACCTTCTTAACTCGGCGCGGTATCTATTTGGAAGATCTGTTTGTACTATCGGAATATCGCGGTATGGGTATTGGCAAAGCCCTAATCACCAATCTAGCTCAAATTACTGTATCGCGAGAATATGGACGTTTTGAATGGTCGGTTTTAGATTGGAATGAACCTGCGATCGCATTTTATAAGCGCATTGGTGCAGAAATCCTCCCAGATTGGTGCATCTGCCGAGTTAATGGTGATGCATTAGAAAGACTGGCTAATCAATAAAGGCGGCGCATTGCGCCGCCTTTAGGACAGTCTAGAAATAAGTCGGACTTACCCCCTTAAATTCCCCCTTGCAAAGGGGGAAAACTAGAAATCTTGTTCCCTCCTCCTTTGCAAGGGGAGGGCTAGGGTGGGGTAAATTTTAAATAAGAAATCAAATTTATTTAACAATCACGATTTGAGGTTAATCCATTCGATAAAACTGTCTTACAGAGCTTTGCATTAACTAACTGTGCATCTGAAATATTTGCACTAGTGAGATCCGCTTCAGTCAGATCTGCTTTATCTAAGATCGCATTGGTAAAGTTGGCCAGCAACATCTTGGTGCGTTTAAAATTAGCATGGCTGAGATTCGCGCCAGTGAGATTGGCGCGGCTCAAATTTGAGAAAGTAATACTCGCACCAACTAAGTTAGCCCGACTCAGGTCGGATGCAAGTAAATAGGTATAGTCTAATTTGCTAACTGGTAGGTAAGCTCCTGACAAATCACAGACTTGACAGCTTTTTGTAGTTTGCAATTGGACAATTTGGCTAGGATTTGCAGCCCATGCTGGCAAAGGAAATAAAAATAATATAAGTAGCACGATCGCTAAAAAAATACGGTATTTCATAGTTCAGGATTTTTTACCTATTGAAAAATGATCTGAGTTTGATTAAAGCGTCAAGTACTAAAACTAATCAATGGTCACAATCACAGGTGTGTGATCGCTGGGTTGTGTGAGTTTCCGAGGTTCGGGATCAATCACACAGGCTGTAGCTCTTTCGTAGAGTGCATCTGTGAGAAAATGATAATCAATCCGCCAACCACGATTGCGTTGAAAACCTCCAGAACGATAGTCCCACCAACTATAGTAACCGCCGTCTGATTCAAACTTCCGAAATATATCTTTAAACCCAAGATTTAAGACTTCGACAAGAGCCTCACGCTCAATATCGGTTGACATTACTTTGTTTTCGCGACCTTTTGGATCATATATGTCAATATCTGCGATCGCGACATTAAAGTCACCGCAAATAAGGATATTGGAATTTTTTGCTAATAATGCCTGCAAGTATTCTTTTAGTAGTTTCAGCCAGCGCAATTTGTATTCATATTTCTCACTGCCCACTTCTGAGCCATTGGGCACATACATATTAACGATTTGGGTATCGCCAAATCTACAAGTTATCAACCGTTTTTGGTCATCTAAACTTGGTTCTGAGATGTCGCCTAATACTGAGGCAAACCCTGTTTGAATATCTTCAACAGGCGATCGGGCAATAATTGCTACGCCGTTATAGGATTTCTGACCATAGATGTGAGTTTGGTAGCCTAAATCTGTAAATGGTGTATGGGGAAAGTCGGCATCTACGACCTTTGTTTCTTGTAAACACAACAGATCGACTTCAGGATTTGCTTGTAGCCAATCACAAACATGGGTAATCCTTGTACGAACTGAGTTTACATTCCAAGTTGCGATTTTCATTAAATCAGTATTTCAAAAAATAATTGGACTTTGGACAAGATTGAAGCAAAGAAAGAGCGGGATTAAGCGAAAAGGGATAATGAGAGTTTCAACTTTCAACCGAAAACAAATCATTATCCCTAAACCCATTATGCCAATAATTGTCA
>JBIKYZ010000038.1:0-26104 GCA_044354985.1 Pseudanabaena sp.
TGCACTTAATATCTTGTGCCGTAAATCAAGCGAATATGCTGTCATATTTTGTTTAATTTTAGTGATGCTTTAGATTACTAGACTTGTGGCGCGTTTGATCGGTATTTGCTGTAAGAATTGTCTAGATCCCCCCTCAATCCCCCTTAAAAAGCTACCGTGTACACACAAGTCATAAAATCCAGTCAAGTCAACAATTAATTGCCCCCTAGACCCCAATTCTGGGGGAACAAGAAAATAAAATTTCTTTCAAAGCCCCCCAGAATTGGGGGATTTAGGGGGCTTAGATCCATCGAAACAAAGACAGTCCGACTTGTGTGTACAACGGTAGCTTAAAAAGGGGGGAGAATTAAATTCTTCCCCCTTTTTAAGGGGGATTGAGGGGGATCTCCTAGGGATTTTAAACGCAAGAAGTAATTCCTCAATGGTTTCTTAAATCAGTGATTAAATTCTCTAGATTGAAGTATTTGATATACATAATTATATTGCTCTTCTACATTCTTTAAAAGGCTGGCAATTTTGGTGACATCTTCATGAGCATATTCATTAGCCTCTATCATCTCTTTGCATATAGATTGCAGAGCTTGGCAAGAGCGAGAAAGTTGGATCGCGCCAAAGGCTCCACATCCACCCTTAAGGTCATGATTTTCAGATGCTATGGTTGTAAAGTCTTGTTTTCTAAAAGCTTCCTTCATTCTGGCGATCGCTTGGGCTGAATGTTCTAAATAAATGTCAATTAATTTATCAAAATCCTCTGCGCCCAGAAGATCTTCTAGATTCGTTATGGTCGATAAGTCAATATGGGGCTGACTATGATCAACAACGATGTTTTGCTGTTGGGGAATTCTTTGTAGAGCCGCAATCAAACTTTTGATTTGTAAAGGCTTAGTGAGATAGTCGTCCATACCCGCATTCAATGCAGAATCACGAGATTCCGAGAAAGCATTTGCCGATAGACCGATAATCCAAGGCTGATGATTTGACGTTTGACGAATGCTTTTAGTCGCATCCAAGCCACTCATGATCGGCATTTGGAGATCCATAAAGATCAGATCATAGGATCGACTTAAAAAGTTATTGACAGCTTTCTGCCCATTGTCAACAACATCTGCTTGATAGCCTAAATTTTCAAGCATCAGCAATAAAATCCTTTGATTTACAGGATTATCTTCTACAATTAAGATCTGGAATGGATAACACTTAGCGAAGTTCTCATCACCTACAATATTATCGGTTTCACAGGAAGGTTGAGAATTTTGAGGAGAAAATGTTGTGGATTTTTGGTTAGTAAAAACATTAAGAAATGCTTGATAGAGTTTTGATGTAGATATTGGCTTAATGATGAAATCTTTAAAGCAGCTAAAGTTATTATTCTCGTTGAGAACTCCATTGATGGGAGTTAGGAGAATTAAATGTAAATCAGGAAAAATCTCTTGAATACTTTTGGCTAGTTCTAAAACATCAATTTTAGAACCATCATTCTCCACTAATTGTCGGTCAATTAAAACCGCCTCAAAGTCAAAATTTGTTAGCAATTGCAGAGCTTCAGTGGCGGTATATGCGGCTTGGATGTTCATTCCCCATGGTTGAGCATACATAGCGATCGCCTGTTGGAGTGTGGAATTAGTGTTAACGCATAAAATCCTTTTGCCTTTTAGTTCTGGGGCGATCGCATTAGCTACATCTAAATCTTCAATGATTGATTGAACCCGAATGGAGAAGCTAAAAGTCGAACCCTCGCCGAAATTGCTACTAACCACAATTTCGCCACCCATTAGTTCACAAAGATGCTTGCAAATAGCTAGCCCCAAGCCAGTGCCGCCATATTGTCCTGCGATCGAATTATCGGCTTGGCTAAAGGCTTTAAAAAGTCTAGCGATCGCTTCGGGCGCAATGCCGATACCTGTATCGCGCACCTCAAATTGCAATTCGTAAGTGTTAGTTTCGCGATCGATTAATTGTGAATTTACGGCAATTACAATTTCCCCAGATTCCGTAAATTTAATAGCATTACCAACTAAATTTACGAGAATTTGCCGTAAGCGCGTATAGTCTCCCTTCAACTGTTGGGGCACATCTGGTCTAACAAATGCAATCAGTTCTATACGTTTCTCAGCCGTACGGGATGCCATTAACTCTAGAACTTCTTCGATGCAGTGATGAAGTTTAAAAGGCTTTTCTTCAAGTTCAAAATGTCCTGATTCAATTCGCGAAAAATCGAGAATATTATTGATTACCGATAGTAGAACTTCACCGCCTTGAATAATAGTATTGACATATTGTTGCTGTTGGCGAGATAGAGATGTTCTTTGTAAAATCTCCGTCATCCCAATCACGGCATTCATCGGTGTGCGAAGTTCATGGCTCATCACTGACAGAAATTCAGTTTTGGCTTTGTTAGAGGCTTCTGCGGATTTTACCATTTCTGCAAGCTTGCGATCGCTGATATTTTGAGCAGTTCCATACAGCCTACTTACTTTTCCATTATCATCATGTTCAGCATGACCAAATACTTCTATATAGCAGTACGATCCATCAGATTGTTGTCTCCGTAGATCTAGATGATATGACTCACCTGTATTGATTGCTCGTTGGACAGCTTGTGCATGGGCTTCTCGATCTTCGGCTATGTACAGTAGCAATACGTCTTCATACGTAGGAGAGCCTAGAGCAGGATCGCGCTCAAAAACATGAAATAACTCCTGTGACCAAGTAGACTCATTAGACGAAACACTCCATTCCCAATTCCCAAGCTGAGCGACTCGTTGAGCTTCTGCTAATAGTGATTCACTCTTTTGTAAAGCTTTTTCGATGGCTTTGCGATCGCTAATATCGCGAACAACCCAGCAAAATTGCATTTGATTTGTAACAGGATTGATGTTTTTGGTTGCGATGATTTCGGCAAGGAAAGGATCGCTTTGACGCGGAATTAGTGTGATTTCCCAAGACGTTTTAATATTGTCTGGAGATAATAAATAATTGAGTTGATTATAAAAAATCTCTATATGTTGACGTGCAATAAATGTAACGAAATATTTTCCTAAAATATAGTCGTAGCAAATCTCTAGCATCTCTAAGAGAGGTTGATTTGCTTCCAATATCTTGCCCGATGAGTCGGTTACAAAATAGCCGTCAGGAGCGGAATTAAATAAATTTTGGAAGCGAAATTTTTCATGTTCAGTTTCTTGATATTGAGCAATTAGTTCATCATTACTGAGCCTCAACTCCTCCAAAGTACATAGCAATTCCTCAGTGATCTTTTTTGCCGCTGCTTCCGTCTTCTGATATAAGACTAAAGCATTATCTTTCAATATCCACATTTCTATTTGTGTAGCGATTTGTTGCAATATAAGTACATCATCTGCATCCCAATTACCAAAATCCTCACCATTCAAACCCGAACATTGATGAACTGTCAAAAATCCCCATAGGGCATTATTTTGATCGTTTCCTGTCAAGACAATTGGTACAAGCAAATAAGCTTTACCTGCAAACATTTCAGCTAAGTTAATCTCGCATCTAGAGACTCCCGTAGTATAGAAATGAATAATTTGCTCGGTTATGTCCTGCCCCCATTGATATTCTTCTCTCAGAATATTTTCAATCTGCTCTTGCGAACAAGGCTCACAATTTGGTGCGATCGCTTCTGAAAGGATCTTGCCACTGAGGCTCATTCCATTGGAATTATCTGTAAATCTATCTAGCTGATAAATTACGATATGTCCACACTGAATTAAATTTAGTAACCTCGTGGTGATCCCCTGAAAAATTTTATCTGCGTTGTCAAACTGACGCATACTTTGCAAGATTTCTGAGCAAAGCAGCATCTTTGAGTGCACCTTTTTCACCACAACACCTGAAGTAATGATCTAACTAACTTATCTTTGAGTATATTTCAATTAACTCATTATTATCATCTTATTTCAAGCAAAATATCTTAGTTTAGAAACTATTCAGGAATTACTTCTTTCGTTCAAAAGCTCTAAAAGATCCCCCTCAATCCCCCTTAAAAAGGGGGAAGAATTTAAATTCTCCCCCCTTTTTAAGCTACGGTGTACACACATCTCAGTTGTGTGTGAAATCAAAGAAATTACCCCACCCTAACCCTCCCCTTGCAAAGGGGAGGGAACAAGATTTCTAGTTTTCCCCCTTTGCAAGCTAATGTGTACACACAAGTCATAAAACCTATTCAAGTCAACAATTAATCGCCCCCTAACCCCCAATTCTGGGGGAACAAGAAAATAAAATTCTTTCAAAGTCCCCCAGAATTGGGGGATTTAGGGGGCTTAGATAAATCGAAACGTAGACAGTTAGACTTGTGTGTACAGGGTAGGAAAAGGGGAGGGAACAAGATTTCTGGTCTTCCCCCTTTGCAAGGGGGAATTAAAGGGGGTAAGTCCGACTTGTGTGTACAAGGTAGCCTTTTCTAAATAAGGCGTGCAAAGCACGCCTTATTAAAGATTAGCCAATCAACTGCTTGGCGCGATCGCAAATAGCATCAGCATTCATGCCATTAAAATCAAACAACTGACCAGCAGATGCAGTCGTTTCACCACGCTTCCATGAGAAGACATCGCGCTTGCTATTGCTACGGAGCATAACAGGCTCTAGCATTGCTGAAGCACCACCGACAACGCCAATCAAAGCATCACCACCAAAGAAAGTCTCAAAATCAGCATCACTCAAGAACTTCCCATCTGGCTCTGAGCAAGTATCCCAAGCCACATCGGTCGAACGATAGAGTCGGCGAGGGCTGACAATAGAGACGATTTTGGAACCAATTCCTTGTTCTGCGAGTTTTTGCGCTGCTTCATACACAGGCATCAACATCATGTCACCGATGACAGCGAAGACCACTTTTTTATTGCCTGCGGTTTCTTGCAAAGTAATTGCGCCATCTTCTAGAGCCTGACGGTTCTGCTCAAAGGTAGTACGGATTGGCAAAGGTGATTTACTGGCGGTAATCACCACACCCTTATTCACTGCCTTCAACGCCCAGTCGTAGCAAACTTGAATGCTATTCGCATCAAGAGGGAAGAGTGGGAATATATTTCCGTTACGCATCATTGAGGCAAAGTAGCCTTCGATTTCAGGTCGTTGGTGTGTCCAGCCATTGCGACCTTGCTCCAAAGCTCCTGCGGTAAATAAGCATACAGTTGCAGGTGTAGGGCGGCGCAGCTCTGCCATTGCCTGAGTAACTGTTTGCCAAATCGGAAGTCCATTAATCGCAAAGGATTCGTAAGAACACCAAAGGGTACGGCTACCCATTAGTGCCAAGCCAACCGCTAAGCCTGCACAAGCATCTTCGCTCAATGGTTCGTAAACTTGTCCACCTGGCCCTTGATTATAAAGTGCATCCTCAGTGGGGTGATTGATTTTCAGAGCTTGGTTGATATTGGCAATCCCTGAAGCTTCATTTCCATCAGCATTAGTGACGATATAGCGTTTATCGGTTTGTCCGACATAGCCAACTAAGCGCCCCATCGCTGTTGTGGAAATCTTGGCTTCCCCAGCCGCATATTCTTCTAAAGGCAAAGTTCCCAAATCGGTTAATGCTAGAACTGATTCTGTAACCGCAGTTTTGGAAGAAGAACCACCGCCAGCCCATTCTAAGTTGGTGCGAACAGTTTGCCATGCTTCAGGATTGAGCGCACGGGATTTTAAGCCAGCAACAACATCAGGATTTTCTAGGGTGTGATGCGCATAGAGATTGTGGGATTTTGCACCGCGTGCATGAACTCCAGCGCCCTTAAGTTGTTTGATGATAAATACAGTCAGCTTGCCCCCAAAGGCTAGTTTTGCGGCTTTGTCCACACCGACAAGAACTGCTTCTGTAAAAGCAAGGCGTTGTTTGAAAGAGAAAGCTGTGCTATCAACATAGGCTTCTGGTTGATTCTGATCGTCAAAATCCTTCGCATCAACTAGAATCACTTCATCAAAGCCGTTTCCTTTCCAGAAAGCAATCATTTCCGCATTGGTCTTGGTGGAAACCATGCTGTGATGTTCTTGGCTATAGCCATTCCAAACCAGAATTGGAATAAAATTCGTAACCTCAGGATAGGCGGTATGAAAATGGGCGATCGAGCTAATTGGATAGGGTTCACCCAGTCCACCGTCACCCATCGTCACGGGGAAAAGCTTGTCGCGATGCAACAGGGCTGCTGCCATCGCAAAATGTTGTCCTTGTCCAAGGGGCCCAGCAGGAGCGAGAATCCCTGGGATGAATCCTGATAAGTGACCGAGCAAGCCATGTTTTTCACGATAGCGATCGCGCATTTGCGTTACTGTGTTGATGCCCATGTCTTCGAGAGAGCGATCGAGAAACATGGCGCTGTAGTAACCAGGGGCGTGGTGTCCAACTTCGGTGGGCATGTTCTTGTGTCCCAGCATATAAAAGGCTGCGACGGCTTCGGCGCTACTCGCAAATCCGCCTGGGTGTCCTGATGCTTTGCTGGCTGTGACTTGTAAGGTGAGATAGCGTAAAGCATCGGCGGCGAGTAAGGTTTGAAATACAGCGGCGCGATCGCTAGGATCGGTAACGCCAGATTTTTCGGGGCTAAGTACAGGTACAAGTCCTAGCTCGTCGAACCCCTCCAACGGTTCGCCAAAGTACTGAATGCCTTCACAGAAAGCGGGAGTGGCTGCGTTTGTGGTGTTAGGGGTTGCGACCATAGATTTTTTGACCTTGGATTTGTCTAGAATATAAATTTAATGATGGGATACATAGAGATTAAGAAATATTGAAATTTCTTCTCAGAGTCATTTTAGTATGTCTAGGGTTACATCAAGTCTTGATTTACTAGCTAAAGTTAAACTGTCGGGCGTGGATCAAATGGTTGTTGTTAGTTGGGGCAATAATAGGGAGTTAATGCAGCGAGATCGCCTATCACCACATCTACAATGCGATCGCTCTAAAGGATCTGGAATCCTGCTTGTGCAAAATGTTGATCGAAGGTGAGAACTTCTCGAATATGACGATCTTGCATGACTATAAATGAGACGCAATCTACTAAGCCCCATTCTTTGTCTGGGCGGGTTTTGTATAGCTCAAAGGCTCGGTCAAATATTTCAGGTGTGAGGCGAATAACTTCAACATCTTCTGATCTGAGAAATTGTTCGATTACTTCTATTGCTTCATTTTTATATCTACGGGCAAGGGAGTTGGCGATTTCGAGAAGTACTGCATCGGTGATGGCTAGGGTTTGATCGATGTAGCGATCGCTTAAATCTAGGGCTTGTGTGTGATATTGATCGCGTTCGTTGATGAGGGCAATGATGAATGAAGTATCAATGAATATTGTCAAGGTTCTTTTCTCCATTCATGTACTGGTCAATGTTAGCGGCAAAGTCAACTGGGGCTTGAATTTTGATTCGTTTGAGTTTGCTTAAGATGCCTGTTTTGGGTTTGGCTGCGGATTTGGCGATCGCAAGTTGTTTGACGAATTGGTATAGCTCATCAAGGTTGTCTTCTTCGATTTTGTTAATTTCGGCGTAGATTAGTTCTTTAAGAGTCATGGTGATTTGCCCTCAACTGAATTACTTGCTTCAGTTTAATATTAGATTAACCTTAGTTCTATCTATCCTATATCATTTACCTCAAAAAATTCTTAACAGGATTGATTTTCCCGTCATTAAGTTCTTGTTCTCTTTCTGTTACTAATTCCTGTTTTACGTCCTGAATTAGTTGCATTATTTTGTCGGGGGAGTCGTATCCAGATTTTGTAAAGAGTTGACGTGACATTGCTGCGAATCCTTCGGCTGACAAATTCTCTCGCCGATCGCTAATTCCTATTAAAGCTTGAAACATTTCCAAACTTAACAAGACTACTTTTTGCTGACCTTCTTGGACTAGGGTTATAGCTTCTCTTTTAGATGTAGCCTGCTGGATTAGCTGAGAAAGCTCTTGATTATCGAGAACAGTTGCTTCTAGCATGGTTTTTACCTTTTGAGGATAATCACAATTTTATTTTACCTGCGATCGCCTATCAGCACATCTACTAATGCGATCGCTCAAATAAAGTCTTCTATCCAGAGTATTTTGTTAAAAAGCTAAGAAAACTATTAAATCACTGATAATTGCTGTAAGTTGTATCGAAGAGATCTATAGCTCAATGTTAGGTATTGACGAGATTGGGAGTAAGAGAGTCGATTCAATTTCTTCTCGGACTTGGACGCTGACATCGCTGCGGTTCATGCACTCGACAAGGAGAAGATTAGCTGCGTAATATTGATTGAGAAGTTCTACCTGTTCTTTAGTAAATTGCCAATCGTGACCTATATTGCGGTGATCTATCCAAACTTGACGCAATTTATTTCTCCATTGCTCTCCATTGCTTTCCCACCATTTAGATGATTTATCTAAGTCTTTGGGTAACTGATTCTTAAGTTTTTGCAGTACTTGTTGCAAGATATCATCACCAATCTCAATAGCGATATCGAGGGTAATCGCGTAGTTGATATCGAAGGTAATCATGCGGTTGAGATCAATGGAGCGTGCAAGATCAAGGTCGATAGATCGAGTATGGTCAAGAGCACGGTTGATGGCAAGAGCACGGTTGAGAGAAAAATCAAGTTCGCGAGCAAGATCGAGCGTGTGGGAAATACCGAGGTTGCAAGCGCAAAAAGCAATATAAGCATAAAAAGCTCTCATAGAAACAGATTTATAGCTAAATTGAAGAGAATTCGTTTTTTGATTTGTCCATTCGAGAAATGTTTGTAGTTTTTCATGTTTCGCTAGTGTTCCATCAATTCGCTCTTTCATTAACTGTAAAAATCTATCCGTTCGCCTCAATATTTCCGAAGTCAGATAAAATACTTCCTTCCATCTTGGATTAGAAATATTCTGCACCAATATTTCAAAATGCTTCTTTCTGTCAATTTCTCGCGCCGTAAAATATTCCTGAAAAGTTAAATGGGAAAAGGAATAAATATTTCTTGCCCTCTCTACTAACAAACCATGATGATACTCGATCGCCTTTAACATATCTTCACTATCATCCGAATTAGGTAAGTTGCAAATACATTCTATTTGTCTTTGTAAATCCTCTTTTTGAAAGACATACTCACTTTGCTCAAATCCCCTTAAAGCAATCTGTCCTAACATATCCTGTTTGCTTTGGAGGGAAAGATTCGTATAGACATGATCTCGTTCAATTTTGCGCTTAGCTCCCCACTTTTTCATCAGTACCTCTAAGCCTTCCTTATAGAGATCTGACCGCTTTGCAGGTAAATCGTTACAATTTTCAAATAAAAAGCATATCAACGTCAGTAATAGAGGCGTTTTTGCCAATTCTTTTACAGGTTGATTATTGCTTAGCTTTTCTAACAAAATTTCTACATTTGTTTGATCTTTTCATGAAAACCATTTATTTATAAATATCTTAATCTGCTTATTATCAAAATCAGCAACCTCCACATCGGTAAATCTCTCAAAAGCCTCACCTTCTGCGGCAATCCGACAGGTGATTGCAAACCGATTTTTGAGCAGACGTATCGAAAAAGTTTCGATGTCTTGCCTCACTCGGTCATCATGCTCATCCTTAACTTCATCCAAACCATCCAGCAAGATCAAAGCTTTTCCATTGTCTAGCAAGAGTTCTGCTTCTTCCTTTGTAACTTTGAGATGTTGCAATTCATCTAAAATATATTCCTCTAATGAGGGAGACCCCTTAGCTTCGGAATAAGTCTTAAGCGTTATAAAAATTGGTACAAGTTCACTATGAAACTTTCCATTGAGGCAAGATATCGCTAAATATTTCAAAAATGTAGTTTTCCCCGATCCCGGTTTTCCTAACACCATCAGCTTTTTATGGGTTTCAACTGCCTCTAATCCAGCAATACGTTCCTTGCTTTTCCCCATCATCCAGCGATCAAAATCTTCTTTATTCCTATTTGGTAAAACTTCGTTAGGCTTTACACGATCTTTGCTAGAAACCTTTTCGAGAATATTCACATCGGTATAAATCTGATCGAGATCGACAGATTGCGTCATGTCTAATACACGCATCGTCCCACATTGCTCTATCACCACATCTGCTATTTTTTGCTTCACCTCTGTGACTAAAAGTTCTAGCTTTTGTAGGTTGCTATTGTCTGTAACTTCACTTTCTTGTAGCTCTGCAATTTCCTGCCATCTCAGTTCAAGCGCCTCACAGATAGCAATAAATTTGGGCTGCTCAACACTAAGCCCATTTAAAAATTTGCTAACTAGTTGGCGCGTCGTGCTAGAAGTGCCAGCAATAAACTCCTGCGTTTTCCCTGAGCGTTTAAAAGCTGCATTTGCTTTTTCCTTACCCACAATCGAAGCAGTATATGTTGGTTTTGCCATGTAATCGCATCTATAACATGAAGCTAACATGAGTCTAACACCTTACTCTGACTTGTTTTCAAGAATTTCAGGTGACTATAAATTTATACACATATTGATGTTTTTAATTATGCAAGTCACAAATCAATCCCAATCGCAAAAACAGGTCACAACTCAAGCTATCGCCCAAGTCGATAACTTACCTACAAGCGCCAATCTCGCATTTGTCCGCGATCCAATATTCTGGACAATTCTTGCTCTTGCCGTCCTGATTCGCGTCATCCTCGAACGCCCATTGTCAGGCAAAAAGTAAAGCCCCCAGTTACAAAGTTGTTGCTATTTTTGACCAAATTTTACAACGCAACAACTTTGTAAAATTACCTTTCCTCTGACTAAAAAAACTACGATCACTTTCTAAACAAAAAAGGCTAAAAATTACGCATTCTCCCATGAGTCTCCATGAATCTCCCTCATACAGATCTGCACACCACCCTCCAAAGCCAAAAGCGCATCATCCATCGACTCATATTCATCCTCACCTTCCCAAAATATTCCACCCGTCTCAAAAGCACGCACAAAACCACTGGAATAGCCATCATCTCTCCAACCAATTTCAATTATTCCATTCTCTTGATTAACCCAACGAGAAATATTCGGATATTTGCTTTCAAAAGATTTCTTGGGCATAGATTCATACTGGCGCTTGTCCTATTGTCTCAGATACTGAAGCCGTGCTTACATCATCGACCTCGTTAAGTGCGATCGTCCGCATCAGCATCGAGTCGGTTAAAATAGTCAATAGCTTGCCAGCATTGCAGGAAAAATAGACAGACTATGCTTAAACAAATTACCATTCAAGTCGAAGCCCCCATCGCTGATGCATATCAAAATACAACTCCTGAAAACCGTCAGGCTTTGCGATCGCTTGTCAGCATCTTTTTACAATGCGTTTCCCAACCAACCCCACTACAAAAAGTAGTTCAAGAAATTCGTTTAGAAGCCCAACAAAAAGGACTTACTCCCGAAATCTTAGAGGAAATCCTAAAGGATGACTAAACTAAGATTAGTAATCGATACCAATATCTTGATCAGTGGCTTAATGGCTGTAAATTCATTGCCACAGCAGGTTTTTGACTATGCCACATCTCAAGCAATACTCCTGATATCAGATGAAGTTCAATCAGAAATAGAAAACGTCATCAGCCGCCCCAAACTCCAAAAATACATCACCTTAGAACGACGTACTAAATTTTTAACTGAGTTAAGCCAGCAGGTCGAGAGAGTCACAATCAACCAGCACATCCGAGCCTGTCGCGATCCCAAAGATGATAAGTTCTTAGAATTAGCTGTCTGCGGTGATGCCAACTACATCATTACAGGAGATGCCGATCTTTTAGATTTACATCCATTTCAAAATATTACTATCATTAAAGCCGCTAGTTTTTTAACTGCGATCGCGCTATATCCTTGACCTCCATTAAGTGCGATCGTGCGAGTAAGTGTCGAATCAGTTGCGATCGTCAATAGCTTGCCACCATTGAATGAGCGAACCTAAACCAAAAATGCTAAGATATGTTCACTTGCTTTGTAAGGAGGTTTCTGTATGACTAACGCAACCTATGATGAAATTTTTGGAGCAGTCTTAACCCTGCCCCCTCTTTACCGCGCCATGCTTGCAGAACATCTCCTTAACAGCCTTGATGAAATTAATCCCGAAATCGAAACAGCTTGGAACAGAGAAATATCTAATCGCATAGAAGCGATCGATCAAGGTAAAGTCACCTTAATCCCAGCCGATGAAGTATTGCAAAAACTAAGGAATCGATAATGTTTCTTGAGAAGTGCTAGACGTTGCCATATTGACGGATTTCCCTATGGCATTGTGTATCGAGTTTGTAGCGATCGCATCCAGCTCCTAGCCGTTATGCACTTACAACGCAAACCAAACTATTGGATAGATAGACAATAGACATAATTCGTTAAAAACATTATTCACTATGAAAGAGCCTTCAATTAAAATCAAAAAACCACCCAAGGAAGCCCTCATAGCCTTACGCCGTTCTGCTGAAAAAATGTCTGAATTATTAAAAGCTCACGGCATTAGCGAAGACGAAATCATTGCCGAATTTGATGCTATGCGTAAACAAGCAAGGAGAGATGTAACTAAATAATGGAACAGCGATCGCTAGATAAAACCAATAAATTTTTGCAAGAAATAGAAATCTACGCTTTTTAGATTGATTTAATTTGAGAATCTAATGACTTAAACAGGCAAGACAGGGAAAAGCAAGCGATCGCTAAAAAGAGAAGTCTAGAGGCTTTGCATCGCTTCGCTTAAGTTCATTAATAGCTTGTAATAGCGAATCACCCATATCAGAAAAAGAAGTAAAGACAATAAAGCTATGATGGGGAAAATCGTAGCTAATCCCAACGATACAACCAGTCCTATGCCAATGAGCAAAACCCCTTCTGCATCTTTTGCAAGGTTGTTTTTATGGATGAATTCTGCAACCTGTTTAAGAAATATTAAAAAAGAGACATAAGCGATCGCTGAAATAATCGTTTGTAGCCCTGCACCATTTTGGGAAAATGCTCCGATGCCCTGGAAATAAGCAATAATTATTGAAATTAAATCAAACATGACAGATATATAAATAGTTTCTTTTCCCGTCATTCTCTCTGGTGCTGTTAAGCAAAATAATTTGCCCACAATAGCCATAACCTGTGCGACCACAGATGCAATTATAGTACCAATCACTCCGATAAAAAGAAACACTAGGCTTCCAGCAAAGCGCGTAATAATGAGAATAATTATGCTTAAAATAGTGAGGGCAAGGCTGTAATAGAGAAACGAAATCCCCCTAGGTACTTTAGTTTGCTTAAGTTGCCTAGCGGGGTTTGTATTCTGTCTAGAATTATTTTGCTGTCTCATAGGGCTCTGAAGTTCGACCCTCGCAGTATATAGCTTCGAGAGCTTTATTGTATAGCAATGAAAGTTTTGCTTAGGACAGAATAAAACCCAAAAGATAAATTGCGGCGCTTCGCGCCGCAATTTATCTTTTGGGTTTTATCGTAACATCAGTTAATTAAATAAACACCATCGGTTTATTCTTAAATGGAGCGAAAGCTTCTGCATCAAAGCGGTAGAGACTAGCGGGACGACCTGCTCCCCGTGAAGTTTTGATACCAGTATCGCTTAAAAAGCCTAACTTTAATAATCGGGTACGGAAATTGGAATAGTCAGAGAAATTCTCACCGAGAACAGTTGTGTAAAGTTGATAGAGATCGCTGAGAGTGAAAGCTTCAGGCAGAACATCAAAGGCAACAGGGCTATATTCGAGTTTGTTGCGGAGGCGGCGATGTCCATATTCGAGAATACGATTGTGATCGAAGGCGAGTTGAGGAACTTGCTTAACGGGATACCATGCAATGCCGCTTACTCCATCGGCGATGAGTTCTGCTTGAGAGAAAGGAACTAGGGCAAAATAACTGACAGATAGATAGCGCACAGCAAAACTGTCGGGAGCCTCGCGAGGATCGCGTCCGATATCGCCAAAGGTGAAGAGTTGTTCGAGATAGAGATTTTTAGCGCGGATTTTTTCTGAGAGGATGCGATAGGCCGATTCTTCGAGGGATTCGCCTTGACGCACGAGAGTTCCTGGTAAACACCAGCGATCGCGATATGGCTCATGTTGACGCATCACAAGTAGTACCAATAGACGATTTTGCTCGGTGTCTACGGAAAAAATCACGTTATCGACACCGACCTTGAAGTCTGCTAGGGGCTTCTGGTTTGGGATATGGGCTATTGTGCGGGACTTGTCTGCCATGCGTAAAGCGACTCTCGTTGGATATATGCTGCGACTGTGGGTATTATGACTGAACTGTTGCCATTGTTGCGATAGTCTGACGAAGAAACGTTAGGTATCGAGGTGGAGTCAGGCGCGATCGCAACTTCAGTACCCATATTCACAAGGCGATCGATATCGTCTCCTAAAATGGTCACGCCTTGACGGGGAACAACTAGTAAGTTGACTTGGCTGAGCAAATCTTGGGCGCGATACCAAGTTGGCAACTGCGGCACAAGGTCGCCACCGATAACGAGCGTAAAGTTTGCACCTTGCCATATTTGTTTGGCTTGCTCGACGGTGTTAATCGTGCGTGGATTGCTGATTTCAGGATGCAAGCCAATCGTTTGGGCTGGTGGTTGGATCGCAGCGATGGTTAGCTCCATCATGGCGATGCGATCGCGTAGACTTGCTTGATGCGTTTTGAATGGGTTATCTGACACCCAGACAACTGTGCGATCGTAATGATTATCCAACCATTGCAAGATCTGTTGATGTCCAATGCTAGGCGGATCGGCGCTAGTTCCAAAGAGAGCTATGTTCATTGATTTAGTCTTTAGTTTTTAGCGATGGGCGACTATTGTGATTGATTGACTGTTTACGTTATTGTAATTATAATGTAATTACTTTTGGCTTAAAATCGATCAAAAATATGAGTACAGCTATTAGAACTCGCATTATTAAAATTGGGAACTCTCAGGGGATCCGTATTCCCAAAACCTTGTTAGAACAGAGTGGCATTCAAACAGAAGTTGAGATAGGAATTGAGGGAGATCGCCTAACTATTCGACCTCTACTACAATTGCGGACTGGTTGGGATCAGGCTTTTGCCGCGATGGCAGCACAACAAGGTGATGTGCTTTTAGATGAAGTTAATCCAACTGATTGGGATCAAGCTGAATGGGAATGGTAGCTAAGCGATTTGATGTTTTTCTTGTTAATCTCGATCCCACAATTGGTAACGAAATTCAAAAGACGAGACCCTGTGTAATTGTTTCACCAGATGAGATGAATCGGAATATTTCCACAGTAATTATTGCGCCAATGACAACCAAGGGAAGACAATATCCCACTCGTGTTATTTGCCAATTTCAGAATAAAGATGGTCAAATAGTTCTCGACCAAATCCGTACTGTGGATAAATCTCGATTAGTTAAAAAGATTGGTCAAATTAGCCAAGATGAGCAAAGAGAAGTTCTTAATATTTTAGCTGAGATGTTTGCTGAGTAATTCGTCTCTATGCCATATCAACTAATACAGCAATCGTCTCTGGTTCAGTAATATTGCGAAATGCTTGAGGTAAAGACTGGACAGAATTACGAGTGCGTTTTGCGATCGCATCCAAATCATCCAATGATTTCAACAGTTCTCCATCATGCATGATTAGTTCTAGTAAAGGTTGCTCATTGGATTGAGGAATATCGGAAATATGAGTCAGGCGATCGCCTGTGATCACGCCATTCTCGCAACTGCGCCAGATTTGTTTGCGACCTGCGATCGATTGTTTACCACTGGATTTTTTAGAAACAGGAATATTATCAATTTCCACTAATTTATAAACTCCATTTACGGGCGCACCTGTTACCAATTTTGTACCGATGCCATAGCCATCGATGGGTGCTCCTAACGCTTTGAGACGGAGAATCTCGGCTTCGTCAATGTCGCCACTGGCGAATATAGCAGCATCAGGAAGTAGCGATCGCACTTCTTTAGAAACTGCGGCAATATCGCCTGAATCAATGCGAACTCCCTTTACTTGCATCTCGCCTGATTTTACTTTTTCGGCAAGATTTCGAGCAGCAGCGATCGTATCGAAGGTATCGATTAATAGTGGACTATGAGGGAAAACTTGGTGGAAAGCGCTAAAAGCTTGAGCTTCACTTCCTTCAGTTGCATTCAATGCCATCACCAAAGCATGAGCCATCGTGCCGCTTGGCTTTCTGTCAAGCTTCAGCGCAGCTAATACATTGGACGTAGCATTCATTCCTGCGGCGAGAGCTGCTCTTGCAGCCCAAAGTGAAGCTTGAGGACTAAAGGCTCTTCTTGTGCCAAACTCTAATAATGTAATGCGATCGCCTGCTGCGTCACGCATTCTCGCAGCTCTAGTCGCAATCAGAGTTTGATAGTTAATTGTATTTAGCAGATAGGTTTCTACCAGTTGCGCTTGCCAGAGTGGCGCTTCAATCCTCAAAAAAGGCTCATTTGCAAACATGGCAGTTCCTTCTGGTACTGCCCAGAGATCGCCTTCAAACCGAAAATTTCTTAATAATTCCCAAAAACGGCGATCGGCGTTGGCAAAGATACCTGTAGCTTGCAAAGCTTCAATTTGCTCTGAGGTGAAATGCAGATTTTGCAGATATTCCACAGCTTGAGCGAGTCCCATCGCGATTAGATAGCCAAATCCCTCTGGCAATCGGCGCACGAATAACTCAAAACTAGCGCGTTTGCGATCGCATCCTTCGCTTACATAGCAAGCGCCCATCGTCAGTTGATAAAGGTCAGTGAGCAGCCCATATTCATCGGTGGCGATGTTCAGCGTATCGGACTTTAGACTCACGGCAGGATTAACGGTTATAGCGCTCATGTCTTTGGTGGGGTAGAGGCTGGTATATTTTTATTATAGTGCTTTTTACCAAAATTACAAGCATATTTTTTATTTGGCAATATTTAAAATCTTTATAACTAAATCATGGATTTTTAATACAATAAAGCCATCTTATGTAAATACAAGGCATTGGTCATTCAAGCCATTTGTCTAGATATTTACGTTATTTATAGTAAATACAACTTTAAGTAGGTCGTTAAACTAAACCTGTAAATGTCCAGATCCCCGACTTCTTCTAAGCAATCAAAGGCAATTTGCAAATTCACAAAAGAAGTCGAGGATCTAAACCTATGCGCTCCATGATGGTAATTTAATTAAGGTCAGCAGCAAAACTCTGGTCTAGAGACTGCAAAATTAGTGTTAGAAGCATTAGGAATCACCCTATGAAGATTGCATTCATTGGTACTGGTAATGTCGGCGCACCTCTAGCCGATCGCCTACAAAAACTCGGACATCAAGTATTTATCGCCGCCCGTGATCCCCAATCCAAGTCAGTCCAAGAAGCAACAAACCGCAATGCAGAACTGATCGTCAAATCACCGATGGAAGCTGTCCAAGAAGCGGAAGTTGTTTTTCTGGCGACTCCTTTTGGCGCAATCGAGACTGCACTTGCTCCTGTGAAAGCGTTACTGGATGGCAAAATTTTGGTGGACTGCACTAATCCCGTTGGCGCAAATTTGTCGCATGGTTTGCAAAGTCAAATTTCTGGCAGTGAAACCGTTCAGGAATTTGTTCCCAATGCTCATGTGGTCAAAGCCTTCACCATTTATGGTTTTGAGAACTTTGAAGATAGTAACTATATTGGCTATGGCGATCTCAAACCTGCGATGTTGATTGCTGGGAATGACCAAGCTGCTAAAAACAAAGTAAGTTCACTATGCACTGAATTAGGTTGGGAATCAGTGGATACAGGCAATCTGGCAATGAGCTTACATTTAGAACATATGACTTTACTATGGATTAAAATGGCGAGAGTTCAGGGCAAAGGTGCAGGATTTGTCTGGGCAATGTTGCAGCGTTAGTTATGACTAGCTTCCCAGCCTAATATTGCGGTCTTGCGCTCCAATCCCCAACGATAGCCGCCTAATTCACCTGATTCTCGAATGACACGATGACAGGGAATGATAAAACTGATGGGATTACTTCCAACGGCGTTACCGATCGCTCTTGCAGCATTGGGACGACCAAGCGATCTCCCTAAGCCCTGATAAGTGGTAATTCCGCCAAACGGAATGCGCAGCAAGGCTCGCCAGACTTGGATTTGGAAGTTAGTGCCTCTGACGTAGAGCGTTATGGGTGGTTGCTTCGTGGTATTTAGATTTGGAAGATGGCTAAATAGGCGATCGCAAATTGGTTGCGTAATTTCGCGATCGCAAATAATCTCTGCTTTTGACCATTCCTCTCGCAGCATTAATGCGGCAGCTTGATCATCCATTCCATCGAGAAAATACAAATTACAAATACCTCGCGCTGTTGTGGCAATCAGGCAATCACCAAACATCGTTTCATGGATGCCGTACCAAATCTGTAAACCCGCACCACCAGTCTTAAATTCTTGTGGTGACATTGCTTCAAGGTTCACAAATAGGTCATGCAATCGCCCTGCACTAGATAAACCGACATCTCCAGTCAATTCCAGTAAGTTCTTTGTTTCCGCAATTTTGGACTTAGCATATTCCACAGTCAGATATTGCAAAAATCGCTTGGGGCTAATGCCTGCCCATTTGGTAAACAAGCGCTGAAAGTGATATTCGCTCAGATGTAAATGTTGCGCGATCGCGGCGAGGTCTGGCTGTTGTCGATGGTTTTGACGAATAAAGGCGATCGCTTTTGCCATCAGTTCATAGGTTGCGCGATCGCCGATATTCTCATCTAGAAATTTGTCCGTCGAGAATTTCATGCTCAGCAATACGAGGGTTTACACTCAATGTATCAAGTATTCGATGCTTCAGCCACCCATTTCTTGCGATCTTCTAAAATGCTAGTAGACTAGTTAGCAATGCGATCGCTTGGTTTTTATGAATGGTTTAGGACTTACGCAAATCAACCAAGAACTAAAGTTCTTGGCTCAAAGCTCAAGTCAGTTAAAACTGACTAAGGAAAGCCTCAAACCAACCTGTTTCAACAGGTTTAAGCTTTTAGCCCGCAATTTATTGCAGGGCAGATGCGTAAGTCCTAATGGTAACGGGTTAACCTCTATAGAGTGTATATTTTCTCGCATGGAAGATTGTGAAATATTAGAAAAGGAAAAAGAGGGAATTTGACCGATGAAAATCACCCTTGATATACCGCAAGTTGAACTTGAGAAATTAATTGCTCCTGCGATCGCTGAACCGCGTATTGCTCTCTATGACATAAATTGGCAGCAATACCAAACCTTCATCGATCTATTTTCTGGACATCAAAATCTCCATCTAACCTATCTCAAAGGAGCATTAGAAATTGTGACGCTTTCGCCAGAGCATGAAATGCTGAAAACGCTGATTGCGAGATTGCTATATGTCTATGCTGATGTCATGAATATTGACCTCTTTAGTTGCGGCTCCGCTACTTGCAAATCAGAATTAACAGCGAGGGGATTAGAACCCGATGAAAGCTTCTGTATTGGTCAGCGTCAAGATTTACCTGACTTAGCGATCGAGATAACGGTCACTAGTGGCGGTATTGATAAATTGGAGGTTTATCAGGGATTAGGAATTGCCGAAGTTTGGTTTTATCAAAATGGGAAATTTGCTCTTTATCGTATCAATAGCAATCGCAGTGGATATAATGCGATCGCTCAAAGCCAATTCTTTCCCCATCTCGATCTAAGCCTGATGGTCGAATACATCCAACCCGATCAAGAACCTGCAATGGTTAGAGCATGGCGTAAATTGTTAAGCAAGCAGTAAATCAACTGCCTGAAGAAAATCTCATCTAGAAATTTGTCCTTCTGGGAGTTCATGCTCAGCAATACAAGGGTTTACACTCAATGTATCAACTATTCAATGCTTGAGCCACCCATTTCTTGCTATATGACAAAACTAAATCATGTTGAAAAAGCTACAATAATTTTAGGGGCATTATTAAAAGATAGAAATCAAATAATTAGTCCGTACGGCGTTTAAGTGAATTATTAGAAGTGTTTAGATTATCTATTAAGAGGGCAAGGTAATGATTAAGTATAAATTCGCTTGTGACTCTCAACAAAATATTATTGATATTCAAACTGTAACTAAAGAGAATAAAAGTGATAAGTTTATATGTTTAGGTTGTGGAAATGAAATGATAAGTGTTTTACATCCTTACTAACAAAAGAGCGAGACATTTTCGACACAAAGTAGAGATTGATTGTTCTCAAGAAACATACTTACATAAGCTTATAAAGAATAAGGTTTATGAAACGTATCAAAATTGCTTAAAAAATAGTACTCCTTTCAACATTAAAATATTAATATATCCAGTTTGTGATTTTTATGAAAACGATTTTTTAGCAACTTGTAAATTAGAACCTGAGAAACAAGAGTTTGATTTAACCAAGTTTTTTAACAAAATTTATTTGGAACGCAAAGAGAATTGTTTTATCCCAGATATTTTATTTGAGTCTAATACAGGAGAAAAGATCTTCTTCGAGGTTTTAGTTACCCATGCTTCCAGTCAAGAAAAAATAAATTCACAATACAGAATTATTGAGTTTACAGCTAATCTAGATGAATATGAAGAGAGCTTACAAAAAATAGAATCATGTTTACTAGAAGAGTCAGAAACAATTCAATTTTTTAATTTTAACACTACAAGAAAAGCCCAATGGTGTAAAGGTAACTGTTCCAAAGGAATAGAACCTTATGCAAAAGAAACACTATATTATAATACTTTTGTTGTTTACAAAACTGGTGAATGTCAATTAGCTGAACAAACATTAGAAGATTTAAATTTGCTACTTCCTCAAATATTATATTTTGAATATATCCCACTTGAAGAGCAAATAAATATGGCTAGTATATATAGAAACAAAGTCGTTGAGAGCTATAAAAATGGTTTGAGTATTAAAAATTGTTTCCTATGCGAACATCATTCAATTCGACATCTTAGGGATGCGTCATGGTCAGTTTTTTGCACGCTCAAATACACTATTGAAAGTCCTAATATAGCTATTAACTGTGCTTTTTTCTATCCAAATCCCTTGACTTTCTCAGAATATAGTTCCCATCCTCCTAAAAACTCTAGTACTCACAACAATATTATAGATATTCAGGAAGATGAGGATGGCTGGTTCTGAGTATATAGTTTTTCAATTGCTAGCAATCTAAAGTATGTTCTAATTCCCAAGGACTAATGCGAGTGCTGTAATCATTCCATTCGCGTTGCTTTAATTTGATATAGGATTGCACAAACTCTGAACCTAACGCATCTGGCAAAATCGTATTTGCTTGCAAACATCGCAGCGCATCTAAAAGATTAGCTGGCAATTGTTTCACTGTGCCAAATGGAAGCGGATCGGTATAGGAATTATTGTCATAACGCTGACCTGCTTCGCGTTGGTGTTTGATGCCATCAAGCCCACTGGCGATGAGGGCAGCAGGGAGAAGATAGGGATTCGCGGCTCCATCAGCGAGGCGGAACTCAAAGCGACCTGCTTCGGGAATGCGAATCATGTGGGTGCGATTGTTGCCTGTATAGCTGATCGTATTGGGCGACCATGTTGCGCCAGAGTTGGTGACGGGGGCATTAATCCGCTTGTAGGAATTGACGGTGGGATTGGTGAAGGCGCAGACGGATTCGGCGGAATGCAATACGCCACCGATAAATTGATAGGCGAGTCTGGATAGACCGAGTTCTCCCTTCGCGTCATCAAAGAGATTCGTATTTCCCTCCAAATCCCAAACGGAGAGATGAGTATGACAGCCGTTACCCGTTAGATGAGGGAATGGTTTAGGCATGAAGGTGGCGCGGAAGCCGTGCTTTTCAGCGATCGCTTTGACCATATATTTAAAAAAGGCATGGCGATCGGCTGTGACCAAGGCATCAGCGTAAGTCCAGTTCATCTCGAATTGACCATTCGCATCTTCATGGTCGTTCTGATAGGCTCCCCAACCCATCGCCAACATCGCATCGCAAATTTCAGCAATAATATCAAAACGGCGCATTAGGGCTTGCTGATCGTAGCAGGGCTTGCTAGCGCGATCGCTTAAATCAGAAATATCTGTACCATCAGCAGAGAGCAGGAAATACTCGCATTCCACACCAGTTTTCACGCGATAGCCGAGGGCTTCCGCTTGGCTGAGGGCTTGCTTGAGAACATAGCGTGGGGCTTGTTTGACGGGTTCGCCATTCATGTAGAGGTCGGCAGGCATCCAGCCAATTTCGGGTTGCCAAGGTAAGGGGAAAAGACTATTGCGATCGGGAATAGCGAAGATATCAGGATCGGCGGGTGTCATGTCGAGCCATGTGGCGAATCCTGCAAATCCTGCGCCGTTGGCTTCCATCGAATCGATCGCTGCGGTTGGCACTAATTTGGCGCGTTGCACGCCAAATAGGTCAGTGAAGGAAATGAGAAAGTAGCGAATCCCTTTTTCTTGAGCAATTTCCGATAGAGCCTTAGTCATAATCCCGTAGTCACAATGTTTATCTCTCAGCAAACGGGATTATCGCTTAAATTAAAATGCAGTCTCGTATCAATCTTGTCAATATTTACCAAATTTTTATTCACCAAGTCTTTGCTACAAAATCCTGACCATTAGCGATCGCTACCGTATCCCCCGAAGGCTTAATCAGAAATAGCCCTTCCTGCGTGGCATATTCATCGGCTCTCTCATCAACCTTGATGCCAGCGATCGCGCCATAGAGTTTATAACTTTGATACTTAGGCAAAGCCTGTTTAAAACGATCTAAAGTGATTAAAAATCGCTTCACATCACGAACTTCTAAATGAGACTTTACCTCAATCGCCACCACTTCATTAGTATTTTCGGCTAGAACATCAACTTCAATAGAACCCTTTTCATCCTGAGCTTCCACTCGCAAGGCTGTAAAATGCACTTCAATCCCTTTCTCGCGAAACATCCGCACTGCCGCAGGTCTAACTAAATTTTCGACAAACTCACCCCAGCGACTCGTAATCCCACCGACTTGCTTATTTGTCTGCGCGACAATTTTTTTGAGTTCAGCCATTTCTTGCTCAGAGGTCTTTCTATACTCTTGCAAAGACAGCTCAAATTCTCGTTGCTGTTCTTTGCGTTGGCGTTCACTTTCACGAAACAACTCGAAAATATCATCTATGGTTATAGGGCGTTGAGACATAGTTTTTTGGCGATCGCATTAGATGTTAATAATGATTATAAACTCTTCCAAAACTCAAAAGATAAGTAGCGTAAACTGTAAATAGCGATCGCTGGATGAGTAAAGCTAGGAGATATGCAGATGACCACACTATTACGAATCTCACAGATTGAAACCTTAGCAGGGCAAAGTACAGTCCTCCATGATATCGACTGGAAACAATTTGAATCTATCCTCCAAGACCTTGGAGACAAGCGCAGATCAAGAATTGCTTATTTAAACGGCGTACTAGAAATTGCTTTGCCACTACCTGAAAGCGAAAGAATTAAAGTTTTGATTAGAGATTTTATACAAGTCCTAATGGACGAAATGGGAATCGATTTTGAAGGGTTTGGCTCCACGACTTTCAAGCGAATTGACAAACTCGCAGGACTAGAACCTGATGACTGCTTCTACATTCAAAACAATGTCGCTATGCGTGGCATCCGTAAACTAGACATGACCATCGATCCTCCACCAGATCTAGCGATCGAGGTAGATGTAACTTCCAAAACCAAGTTTGATGTTTACCGCGTCCTCGGTGTACCTGAACTCTGGCTATACGATCAGATATTGAAAATTTATATCTTGCGTGATGGCGATTATGTCGAATCACAGTTAAGCCCTATTTTTGGTGATATTCCTATCCGTGATGTCATACCACAGTTTTTAGAGATCAGTCTTAGACAAGGACGCAGTAAAGCGATGAAGGCTTTTCGGCTATGGATGCAAGAGAATCTATCCTGATGATTCTTCGCGACTTAGCAATTCCCCAACTGCTTGACGAATGAACTTCTCATCTTCGGGATTTTGATAGGGATTGCCAGCACGATGTCCCCAGAGCGATGGAATGGGAAGGTATGAACTATGGGGAATTAGAGATGCCTCGCGATCGCAATCTTCGGGGGTAAAATACAAATCCGTAGTGCTGGGCATGACTAGGGTTTGTGCTTGAATCGATCGCATGGCAAGTTCATAATCATTTTGATAAATGGGATTATTACTCACATCACAACGTAACCAAGTATCAAGCATCGCCATCAAATTTCGCGGATCGCGCTTGCGATAGCCTGCTTCCCAACCACGTAGGAGATAATCTTCGAGAGATTCGTAACCAAACTGATAATACAAACCCTCACGATAAAAGGCTTGGGAAGCTGCCCAACTGGCATAAATTCTGGCAAAAGTGCGAAATCCGCGATCGGGTATACCGTCAAAGCTAGTTCCATTCCAAGTTGGATCGCCAGTTAGGGAATAGCGCAAACTTTCTAAGAAAATGCGATTGTGGTCGGTGGTTTTCGCCGTGCCGCAAATTGCGGCGATACGTTCAACGCGATCGCTATACAAAGTACCCCAATGGTATGCTTGCTGAGCGCCCATCGACCAGCCGTAAACTAGGGCTAAGCGCTCAATCCTGAAGACTTCACGCAGTAATTGCTCTTGAGCCGTGACATTATCTAGATGGGTAAACCAGAAGCCTTGCTCAGCTAAGCAACATTCTGCACAATTGCTAGGCGAACTCGATAGCCCGTTCCCAAACATATTGATGATGATCACGAACCATTTTGTCGGATCGAGAATGCCATCGGGTCGCACTAGCCACTCAATATCAGGGTGTTGCGCTCCGTAGGAGGTGGGATAGAGAATTACATTCGAGTGATCGCTATTTAGTTCGCCGTAGGTCTGATACACCAATTGTGCTTGTGACAAAACTGAACCACACTGAAGCTGAAAGTCCTTAATCGTAAAAACATTCATGCTGCGGAGTTCCCAGTCTTTGCGCCGAAATTAGCGATGATTTGGCGATGGACATTAATATATCCATTTTCGACACATTCAAAATGGGAACTTAGTTTTGCATGGGCTGCGCCTAATTGATGGAAGGGAATGGAAGCATAGAGATGATGTTCGGCATGGTAGGAGATATTCCAAATCAGGAATCGCAAGGGCGCAAGGGTAAGGGTGGTACGTGTATTGGCGAGCATATTGTCGGTATTGGGGCGATCAGTATGCTCGGCTAGGAGTAGAAATCTTAAAATCGGCTGACCGACAGCGAGGGGAAGCATCCAATAGGTAATAAACCAAGGCTGTTGAAAATATATAGAAATAGCGATCGCCACGGCATAAACTAATAGCTGCAAACGGTTCGAGCGAATCACTTCTGCGCGGGAGCTTTCAGGAATAAATGGACAATTTTCTAAGTTCCCGATCGCGGTGAGGAAATGTCTCTTAAACTTGCCGATCCACCAAGTAATCCCGCTAATTTCGATAATGTATTCCTTGAGATTGGTGGGCTTGCGATCGCTAAGTTCAGGATCTTTATCAAGAATTTGGGTATAGCGATGATGCCACTTGTGATAGAGCCGATAGAAGGTGCTGTTATAAAAAGATAAAAGTCCTGCGAACCAGCATAGGACATCATTGGCGCGATTATTGGTAAAAACGGTGCGATGGGATGCCTCATGCAATGGCGCGAACATAATCGCAAAGCTAAATCCGTAAAGAATTAATGCAGGTAAGGCGATGTACCAGCGATCGCTAAGATTTCCCATATTTGTACCCCAGAGATAGCCACTAATTGACATCACCGCAAGATGCCCAAATAATTGCACAGATCCCTTAAGATCAGACTTAGCATTCAATACATTCAATTCTTGAGCAGAGAGAATTTGCTTAGAACTTTGAACTGATTTTGCCGATATAACTTTGGTACTATCTATAGCCTCAAAATCCCTTGAAAACATAGTTTAAAACTCACTATTTATTTAGAGAGGATGGAGTAAATATTTATTCATCCTAACAATATAAATAAATTATTAGGTCAAAGCTTCTCTCAATAAGTCAAAGTTAATACCAAATCTGATCCCAGTCAAGAATCAGCGATGCAAAGCACTGCCGATTCTTGATTAGCGAGGGAGTATTAAAAACTCATGTTACGCAGAAGCCTAAAAAGGTTTCAGAGACTGCCATTCCAAGTGAGATTGCTGCAAAGCCTTGATATATAATTTGGATTTGAGAGCGAAGTGATTGAGCTTAGAATTAAGTTTGAGA
>JBIKYZ010000143.1:0-13171 GCA_044354985.1 Pseudanabaena sp.
GCAACTTTTCCTATTGAGGCAAGCCGCGACAAAGTCAAGGTTGCTGTCTCTATAGATATGAAATATGGCACAGTAAAGGTAGCTGATTAGTAATGAGGAAGTATCGATGCTGAAAACAGAATTGAAACAAGACTTGCAAGACGATCGCCATAATCACGCTAGTGATCAAGCTATTCCATCGGCTAATCAATATGAACAAGATTTTTATGCTTGGACTCAAGAACAGTCTGAGTTATTGCGTTTGGGGGAATGGCATGCCTTAGATATCGAAAATTTGGTGGAGGAGATTTCATCTTTGGGTAAGCAGCAAAAGCAGGAACTACGCAATCGACTAGGAGTTTTAATCGGGCATTTGTTGAAGTGGCAGTTTCAGCCTGAGTTACGCGGCAAAAGCTGGAGGGCAACCATTCAAGAGCAAAGAGACGAAGTTTTAGATATTTTAAAAGAAAATCCCAGTTTAAAGCCTTATCTTGATGAGGCTGTTCAAAAGGGATTTCGACAGGGAATAAATTTAGTGTTGCGAGAAACGCCTCTAGATATTGATGATCTGCCTTCAGAATGTCCCTACGAGATCGCCCAAATCCTTGATCTACAATTTCCGTTTGATTAGACTATGTCTTAGGGTGTGTCTTTGTACAGTTTTGGTAAAGCCAAGAAACTTAAACTAAATTTAAGAAGTTAACCAAAAGATTAAAACATATACAGAGCATTGCGATCGCTCTATTACAAGCATCAGAAAAGCATTTTGATTTTGCGATCTAATTTCTTGACGTTTATAGGAACTTTGAGTCAAACTGTCTATTAACTCAATAGCTAGAACCAGCATGGAAACTCTGGAATTCATTATTTACCCAGATGGACGAGTCGAAGAGCGTGTAACAGGCATCATCGGTTCTAGTTGTGCTGAAGTAACCGCCGCGATCGAAGCAAAGCTTGGGATAGTTGCTCATAGAGAGCTTACTTCCGAAAACTTTGCTCAGCAGCAGGTAACCACTCAGTCAGCTACGCAACTTGATCGCGTGTCAGATACTGACGCTTCGGGATTTAGCCAATGGTAGTAAAACTGATATGTATCCCAGTTTCCACAGATATAGCAGATATATAAAATACAAAAGTTATAGTTTTCGACCATTAGCCATTTAGATCGAAGTCAGGATAAACCCTATGTCACATTTCAGCCAAGTAAAAACACAAATCCGCAGCCTAGAGCCTTTGCAAAAGGCTCTCACTGACTTAGGAGTCAACTGGAAATCTGGCGCTTCGCCCATGCGTGGACATGAAGGCACGACCACATCGGCTGAGGTGGTAATTGAGCAAGACAATGGTTATGATGTCGGCTTTCAGTGGAATGGCTCTGAATATGCTCTAGTTGCTGATATGCAGTTTTGGCAACAACCTTGGACTGTAGAAAGTTTCTTAAGAAAAGTCACTCAAGGCTATGCGATCGCCACAGTGATGGGTGAATCTAGCGAACAGGGATTTGCACTATCCGAAAAGCAAGTGCGTGAAGATGGCTCAGTTCGCCTAGTTTTACAGCGCTGGAATGGATAATTTGTCAGTACATACTCAGGTTCCCAGCAGTTCAGATTCAGAGATGTGCGATCGCACAGGCTTTGAGCCTGAACTTGGTGGGGAACTGCGGCAAAACGCTGTGTTTGTTGATGAAACGGTATGTATTGGTTGTGGTCACTGCGCTCATACTGCAAGCAGTACTTTTTTTTTAGAAGAAGATTATGGACGCGCTAGGGTAATCGCTCAAGATGGGGATGAAGAAGATCTAGTCCAAGAGGCGATCGATACCTGTCCAGTAGACTGTATTGCTTGGGTCAATTACAACGACCTCAACAAACTCGAAGAAGCCCGAAAGCATCAAATCATTCAAAATTTAGGAATTATTGGCGATGGCTCAGCCTTAAGGCGTGCTATCAATTTAAAAAGCTAAAAGGGGACGCTTTGCGTCCCCTTTTAGCTTTTTAAAGAAGGGGTGCTTCGCGCCCCTTCTTTTTTATTTAGTAACGACGACCACCGCCGCCGCCAGATGGACGACCGCCGCCGCCTTTAAAACCGCCTCTGCCACCACCAAAGGAGTCAGAGCTTTCGCGGGGCTTAGCCTTATTTACCTTGAGGGCGCGACCCATCCATTCGGCTTCGTCTAATGCTTCGATCGCAGCATCTTCTTCCTTCTCATCAGTCATTTCAACAAAAGCGAAACCGCGTGGACGACCTGACTCGCGATCAATCGGTAGATGAACGCGGGTGATTTTGCCATATTCTGCAAATACGGCTTTCAAATCATCTTCTGTAACCTCGTAAGAGAGATTACCAACATAAATAGACATAATACTTGCTTCAACAATCAGATATGTGTAGAGATAGAGATTTCGGAAAGAAGCCTGCCACGATGAAACAGAAGACGACTGTCAATACTGAAAACAAACATGCGATCTAGAAATACTCATCCGCACATATTCTAGCGTAGTCATCTTAAATTAGTTGCTTATCTTGAAAATATTTACGCAATCTCATCGCAAAAGAGAAAAAGTAGGAAGTAATACCTACGCTTTTTGATTTTAAGTTTGTTCGGAATTCCTATCTAAGAATATTTTTGCCTACTTTTTTTACATAAAGACGTAATTAGTGATACCGTTTAATCTAAATTTCAAGAATCACATTCAAATCCGAAAAGCGATCGCTTTTACGAAAACAACTTTACCCCATTCACCTTATCCAATAGTGAGTGTGGGGATTTACCCCACACTCACTATTGGATGATTTCTACTAAGTCCATTGACACAATGAAAGAATAAGTAGAAAAGTGTTTTACATCACATATTTTGCTTTTATCTAAAAACACAAAATGGCTACGCCATTTTGTGTTTTTAAAACCTTTACTAAGTTTGATTCTTAATTCACAAAAATGTTGTCACACTTTTGTGAATTTGTATTATAGAGATCTCTAAAACAGAAAAAGGGGCGCTTTGCGCCCCTTTTTCTGTTTTAGAGAGGATCTACTTATTAACAGTCACTCTTACTGATTGAGCGATCGCGTCAACGTTTGAAGAAACTGACAAAAATTTATCTAATGATTTGGCAATTAGAGTATCGATTGCGTAGTTCCCAGCACCATAAACTGCGAAAAATGCAAAAGATACAGCATAAATCGAAGATAACTCAATGGATGGAATCGAGAACCCACCAACTAAGATGTGATGATAATTAGCTACCAACATAGTTGCAAACAAACCCAAAGCCGCTGGTCTAGTTAAAAAACCAAGGATTAGTAGAGGCGAGGCAACTACTTCAGTAAGAGCAGCACAATAGGCAAAGAAAATCGGGAATGGCAAACCGATCACCTCGACATAGGCTTCAGCAAAACCAGAAATATCAGATAGCTTATCGAAACCGTTGTGGATCATCATCGTCCCAAGCACAACCCTTAGCAAAAGAAGTGAAGCTTGAGTTAACGAAACAGGCGCAGAATCTGAACCGAGGATTAAACGAATAATTGAAGCGGCGATGCGAGTTGTGTTGTTCATTTCAGCGCATTAGGTAATAATTTAGTTAATAAAACTTAAAGGATTGCAATAATTCATGACTTTTATACATCAATCTTAACATAAGTTTTTATAATGCAACTCATCCAATAATTAAAAAAGTATTGCGGCTCATAGGGTCTTGCCCTTCTTTGGGTTATGCGACGAGCGAAAATCTTTACCAAACATTTGACTTTTTCGTTGTGCTACGATCGCAAACTAAGCAATCTTTATGTATTGCATAAATACCTCAAGTACCTCGGCACAATAAAAAATCAGAGCCAAAATATGCACCGCCCGCGCAGCGGGCAGTGCATATTTTGAGAGTTTGAATTTAATTGTGCCCAACTACTTACAACATTAAAAATCTAAGAAATTCTCAACTATTAGAGCGAAGCCTATGTCCGCCTTGCCTGCAATTGCCGTTCTTGCGATTCTGATTTTGGTACACGAACTCGGTCACTTTATGGCGGCTCGTTTACAGGGCATTCACGTCAATCGATTTTCGATTGGGTTTGGGCCTGTACTATGGAAATATCAAGGCAAACAAACAGAATATGCGCTCCGAGCAATTCCCCTTGGCGGCTATGTTGGTTTTCCTGATGACGATGAAGAGAGCGACATTCCTACTAACGATCCCAATTTGATGAAAAATCGTCCGATTATGGATCGAGCGATCGTCATCAGCGCAGGAGTAATTGCCAATTTTGTCTTTGCATACTTAGTCTTATTAGTAATGACCTTGAGTGTTGGCATTGGCACAGTCGATCAACCAGGAGTAAGAATCACAAAAATCCTTGAGCCAAATGCACCCGCAGCAATTTCTGGTCTGCAAGCTGGCGATATCGTCCTCTCTGCAAATGGGACAACATTTGACACTAACCTTACAACGCTCGATCGCTTTCAAACATTGATTTCTAAAAATGCCAATCAAAATGTTGATTTGCAAGTAGTGCGTGATGGCAAATTGTTGCAAGTGCCAATCTTGCCAGATGGCGAATCAGGTAAGGGTCGCATCGGCGTAAGACTAGACTTCACTGGCAAGCCTCACCGTCGAGCTGTGAAGAACCTAGCCGAAGCCTTTGACAATGCTACTCAAAGTTTTGAGCGTTTAGTAGTGATGACTGTCCAAGGACTAAAACAACTGGCTACGAATTTTCAGAATACGGCTTCTCAGCTATCTGGCCCCGTAGCGATCGTGGCAATGGGTTCTGAGCTAGTTAAGTCTGATGCAGCAGCATTATTTGATTTCACGGCAATTATTAGTATTAACCTCGCAATTATTAATATCTTGCCTTTGCCAGCTCTTGATGGAGGTCAATTAGTATTTTTGCTAATTGAAGCTTTACGCGGCGGCAAGCCCCTACCAGAAGAATTACAAAATAATGTCATGCAAGGTGGATTAGTAATTCTGCTAGGTTTAGGCGTAGTGATGATTTTCAAAGACTCATTTAACTTAATTCAACAAAGTGGTTTAAGTCCTTTATAGCAAAGGATTTACAGTGCTCATTACACAAACAAAATAAAGGCAGCTCAAATAGCTGCCTTTATTTTTGTATTGATGATTACTGCAAGTGGTCATAAACACAAAGTTTTTTGACAAACTCAAGCATAATAGATAAAGAAATAATAAGTTTTTCGATCAACTCGATACATCACCCATGTCTCTCCCTATCCGCAATGTCGCCATCATCGCCCACGTCGATCACGGCAAAACCACTCTAGTAGACGCACTTCTCAGACAGTCAGGCGCTTTTCGTGAAGGTGAAGCCCTTGTCGAATGTGTGATGGACTCCAACGACTTAGAGCGTGAGCGCGGCATTACCATCCTTTCAAAAAATACTGCCGTTAAATACAAAGACACTCTAATCAACATCGTTGACACCCCTGGACACGCGGACTTTGGTGGCGAAGTTGAGCGTGTACTTGGCATGGTCGAAGGCTGTCTACTGATCGTTGATGCCAATGAAGGGCCTATGCCCCAGACACGCTTTGTGCTAAAAAAAGCGCTAGAAAAGGGGTTACGCCCAATGGTGGTAATCAACAAAATTGATCGCGAATTTGCTGATCCCCATGTTGCCGTTAGTAAAGTACTTGATCTTTTTCTTGAACTTGGTGCAGATGACGATCAGTGTGATTTTCCTTACCTATTCGCATCAGGCATGGGTGGATTCGCCAAAGAGCAACTAGAAGATGAAAGTGTGGATATGAAGCCGCTGTTTGAGGCGATTTTGCATCATTTCTCACCACCCGTTGGCGATCCCGAAAAGCCTTTACAGTTGCAAGTTACCACCCTTGATTATTCCGATTATCTCGGTCGAATTGTGATTGGTAAAATTCACAACGGTACGATTACCTCTGGACAACAAGCCGCGCTGATCTCTGAAGATGGTTCGATTGTCAAAGGCAAAATCACCAAGCTTTTAGGATTCGATGGACTCAAGCGGGTTGAACTGCAAAGCTCTTCCGCAGGTAACATTGTCGCGGTTTCAGGATTTGCTACAGCTAACATCGGTGAAACAATCACTTGTCCTAACGAGCCTACAGCTTTGCCAATGATCAAAGTGGATGAACCCACTTTGCAGATGACTTTCTGTGTTAACGATTCGCCATTTGTTGGACAAGAAGGCAAGCTAGTTACCACTCGTCAAGTACGCGATCGCCTGATGCGCGAACTCGAAACTAACGTAGCCTTGCGCGTTCAAGAAAACTCTGAATTCCCCGATCGCTTTGCCGTAGCAGGACGCGGCGAATTGCACCTTGGCATTTTGATTGAAACCATGCGTCGCGAAGGTTACGAATTCCAAGTTACCCAGCCTCAAGTTATTTACCGTGAACTCAACGGCAAGCAATGCGAACCCTACGAATGTCTGGTACTTGACGTTCCTGAAGATGCAGTCGGCGGTTGTATCGAGCGACTTGGTCAACGTCGCGCTGAAATGGTCGATATGCAAATGTCCAGCAGTGGTCGCTCTCAGTTAGAGTTTGTTGTTCCTGCTCGCGGACTGATTGGCTTCCGTGGTGACTTCATGCGAGCAACCCGTGGCGCTGGCATCATGAACCACAGTTTCCTCGATTACCGTCCTTCGGCTGGAGAAATTAGTGCCCGTCGTAATGGTGTATTGATTTCCTTTGAAGAAGGCGTAGCCACTGAGTTCTCCTTAAAGAATGCTGAAGATCGCGGCGTGTTCTTTATTAAGCCAGGGACAAAGGTTTATAAGGGGATGATTATTGGCGAAAACAACCGTCCTCAAGATATGGAATTGAACGTATGTAAGAGCAAACAGCTTACTAACATGCGTGCTGCTGGAGCCGATGACATTGTTCAGTTGCAAGCACCAATCGAGATGAGTCTCGAACGGGCGTTGGAATACATCGGTCCCGATGAAATTCTTGAAGTCACGCCTGAATCGATTCGTTTACGCAAGCTCACCAAAAAGTTTGCTAAGAAATAAAAAAAGCGCCGCTAAGCGGCGCTTTTTTTATTTCTTAGAATTGAAAAAGTGTTGCGAATCAACACTTTTTCAATTCTTTTGATTTTGGTTTGAGCGCAAAGCGCTGTAAAGCCTTTTTGGGGCTATTCAACATCAGTCAAGGTTGGCTCTTCAAACAGATAAGTATACAAAAATCCTGCGGCGATCGCCCCTAAAATTGGCGCGACAAAGAAAAGCCAAACCTGTGATAAGGCTGCACCACCGACAAAAAGAGCAGGGCCGAAACTACGCGCAGGATTGACGGAAACATTGGTAACAGGAATACCAATCAAATGTATTAAAGTTAGCCCTAAACCAATCGCGATCGGGGCAAATCCTTGAGGCGCACGGCGATCGGTGGAGCCTAAAATGATCATCAAAAACATGAAGGTCAACACAAATTCAGAAAGAAATCCTGCCAGTAAACCATAGCCGCCAGGGGATAATTCTCCAAACCCATTAACCGCTAAGCTATTTGCCCCAAGCGCAAACCCAGGCTTCTGACTAGCAATCAATAACAAAACCCCAGCGCCAGCCACACCGCCAAATATTTGAGAACCAATGTAGGGAAATAGCTCCGAGGCAGGAAAGCGCTTGCCAGACCATAGCCCAATCGAAACGGCTGGGTTAAGATGACATCCTGAAATATGCCCGATCGCATAAGCCATCGTCATCACAGTTAAACCAAAAGCAAGGGAAACCCCGACAAAACCAATTCCTAAAGCATTGCTTGCTTCAGGAAAAGCGGCGGCAAATACGGCACTGCCACATCCACCAAAAACTAGCCAAAAAGTACCAATAAACTCAGCAACACACCTTTTTACAATAGACATTTTGAATCAAAAGAAACGACACCAAATTTTATCATTCATTTTTATCTACAAACGATGTGCCAAATAACTTGTCTGCTGCATTTTTGGTGGTTACGGTCGTAAATATATGAAAGTGCTGGATTGGTGATATATTTGTTAGACTATTTTTACCGTTTTAAGGTTAAATTTCTACTTATTTACTTATGCATCAAGTTGTACTCGAACTTACAGGTAGTCGTAAAGTCCATGTAATTTCAGAACATGCTACTAAAGAAGAAGCTTTAAATAAGTATATTAAGTTGGTGGAGGCAAACAAGGATTCGCGCATTACGGCGAATGGCAAGTACTCGATTCGCACAAAGCCTGCTTAATTATTTTCTTCATGCATATATCTGAATGCTATCGACTCTTAGGAATTCCCCGCAATGCTACTTTAGATGATATCAAGGTTGCATATCGTCGTCTTGCCCGAAAGTATCACCCTGATGTTAATCAGAATGATCCCACGGCAACTGATAAGTTTCGGTTGGTGCAGGAAGCATACAAAATGCTCAAAGATTCAGACAAAGAGGATTTGAATAAGGAGCTATTTGCTAAAAAAGAAGCTGCAAATACAACGCGATCGCAACCTGCACCACCACCACCCAAAGCTCCCAACAAACCACCTCAGCCTCACCCAAAAATCAAGATTGAGGTGAAACAAGTCAATAATCAAGTTGATCCAATCAATAGCGATCCAGAACTGAAGCTCAAATTGGATATGTTACGGCGTGTACAGGATTTGCTGAAGCAAAAAAAATATGTCGTTGCGATCGCGGTTGTCGAGGGAATGAGCGAAAGATTTCCAAACTCACCAGAAGTAATCCATTGGAAGGCTGTAACTTACCACCGATGGAGTAGTGAATTGATTTTAAATGGGAAGTTACGCGAAGCGGAAATCTATCTCAATAAAGCACTCAATACTGATCCTAAAAATCGCGAACTTAGTTTTGAAGTTAAGCGAGACTTAGAGAGAGTTCAATTACTGAAAACAAAAAATTGAGATCACACAATATATCGTTTTTACTCTTATCAAAAGCAATAGCAAAGAGCACTTTTAGTTTTGTATTAGCTAAGTAGCATCCGATGGTGGTAAAGCACTCTGTGAAGCAGAACCCACAATCATTATTTTGGCTTTGAGCGCTGCTAATTCGTCATCAATATCGCTACCTGATTCTAGCTGTGCAAACTTAGAGACTAGTTCATCAGCATTAAGCTCAGCAGTAGCACTTGCCAAAGCTTCCGCTTTTAAAATCTTCTCTTCCATGCTGGCAAAAGTAGCCTCTGCCGAATTAGTATTTACACTGCCGAGAATATTGTTGAGCTTTTCTTGAGATTTACTGGTTTGTAAACGGACTTTAAGCAATTCTTTCTTCGATTTAGCTTCAGAAATCTTACCTGCGATCGCAGTTAGATTTTTCTTAAGCAACTCCACTTGCCCTGTTTGTTGTTGCAAGCCAGCTTTTAGAGTATTCGCTGATTCAGTATGAGTCTTTTTGCGGCTGAGCGCTTCCTTAGCTAGGGCATCATCCCCTTTTTGGATAGCCAACATTGCTCGTTTTTCCCATTCTTGAGCCTCTGTTGTACTTTGGTTGTATTGTTGCTCTTGGATTTTCAATGATGCGATCACCTGCGCGACCGCCTTGCGCAATTGCGCCAAATCTTCTTGCATGTCAAAGATCAATTGCTCCAGAATCTTTTCTGGATCTTCGGCAGCCGAGACAATTGCATTTAGATTGGACTTGAGCACCATAATAATGCGTTCAGGTAGTCCCATAATCCTTTCCTTTGTCCTAAAGAGTGAATTCTCTACATAATATCATGAGCAAGTTTTTAGCTTTTTCTCTTTTTGCAGCAAGCTTAACTCCAACTATAAATGTTAAGGTTAAAACGAATATTTGCTTACTCTCAGCGTTATAATTTTAATCTTCCTGAAAAACATTCATGGCAAGATTTTTGGTTTATCCCATAATTGCTGATGTTGCAATTAATTATTCAAGTATGGATGAAATAAAAGTTACTTGGTATGTCATCGCTGTTTTTTTCATTATCCAGTTGATTTTACCTCCCGTTTTTAGATCAGCTGGTTATGATGATCCTCGAATTTTTAGAGAGTTTGGCTACCTCACATGGTCTGTTGCGCTCTCTTCTTTTCTAACTATTACGCCTTTTATAGCAATGTCGGGTTTCTATACTGCTTGGGCAGCATTAAAGCCAGTAGTTTATTCGATATTTGTGATTAATGTAATTGTTTTGCTTGTAATTTTCAATCAAATCAGATCGAATTGACAACGATAGTTAGATCTCACAAAATGTCTAGTTTCGGCAAATCACAGCTAAAAAAATAAGAGTCAGCGCTGAGCGCTAACTCTTATTTTTTGGTTTGATATTCTAAATCATTATTTCGAGCGATTAACCCATTTGACGACGAAGAGCTTCAAGCTCAGCATCGATCGCAGCGCCAACAGTTGGCTTAGCCGCATCCGATGGAGGCAAAGCACCCTGAGATGCGGGGCTACCAGTCATCATTTTTGCTTTGAGTGCAGCTAACTCATCATCAACCCCACTACCCGCTTCTAGCTGAGCAAACTGAGACTCCAGATTATCCATTCCAAGTTCAGCACTGGCTCCAGCCCTAGCTTCAGCCATGAGGACACGCTCTTCCATCCGCTCAAAAGTAGCGGCGGCGGAGTTGGTATTAACCTTGCCCAACATATTGTTGAGGTTCTCTTGAGCCTTAGCAGACTGCATACGAGCTTTGAGCATCTCTTTCTTGGTTTTTGCCTCAGAGATCTTGCCTTCGATCGCAATTAAGTTTTTCTTGAGTAGATCTACTTGCGATGTCTGCTGATCTAAACCAGTTTTCAAGGTCGCGGCGGCATCGCCGTGGGTTTTCTTACGGCTAAGTGCTTCCCTCGCTAGGTTTTCGTCTCCTTTTTGGAGAGCTAACATAGCCCGTTTTTCCCATTCTTGTGCCTGAGAAGCACTTTGATTATATTGTTGCTCTTGGCGCTTCAGGGCAGCCATTGATTGAGCGACAGCTTGGCGCAATTGCACCAAATCTTCTTGCATATCAATGATTGATTGCTCCAGAATCTTTTCTGGATCTTCAGCCGCCGTAACCATTGCATTTACATTGGACTTGACCACCATACCAATGCGATCGAGTAATCCCATAATCCTGTCCTTTGCGTTAGGGAGTAAATTGTTTACATACTATCATGAACACCATAAAAGTATAGGTGAAGCTCTGCTTCACCTATACTTTTTAGTCTATATAGCAGCTCCGGGATTTGAACCCGGGACCTACGGATTATGAGACCGTCGCTCTAACCACCTGAGCCAAGCTGCCGTGCAATTCTTAATATAACATAAATGGGGTAAATATTTTGCAATATTTGCTTGGTAATCAGCAATTCTCATTATCAAAATCGTTTTTTTGAAAGCCCCAATTAGGCGGGCTTTCAAAAAAACGGTTTTGGTGTTTATCAAACTTTGCCATAACACATAGTCCCTTCGTGATAAAACTCAATACACCATCCAGCGACTGGATCAAAGATCCATGTATTCCAATCTTCAGCCACAATTGCTTCTAAAGAAAGCTTGACCAACTCCAACGGCATTTCTAGAATTGGGTGAGCATCTGAGAACCAGACTACATTTACAATAGGATTCCCAAGCTGCTGGGTTTGACAAAGTGAATGAAAGGCTGCAATAACATGCTCACTCCAACTATCACAATTACTCCCAGACACTTTTTGCCAATCTATTTGCCCACAGTGCCAAGGAAATGATTGACTTAGCCATTGCTCAAGGCGATTGGATATATCAGTATTTGGTAAAAATATTAGGACTTACGCAAGAACCATAGGAATAGAAGGATTTTTAAGTTGGGATTTTAAATAATCAGACAAAAGTCCAGATTTAAGTTGGTAGATAGTGTTACCAACTTGAAAAGCTAAACGCTTAAGATGATGCCAAACAAGCATGGCACAGGCGATATGATTACGCTGAATTCTGGACTTGCGGCACTGGCAAGACTGAATACCCGTCAATTGTTTGAGTTCACGATGAAATTCCTCAATATTCCACCTGATGGAGCAAATAGCTTGTACTTCAGGGGTGTAGTCTTGAGTTAAGTCGTTAGTCACGACATATTCTGTCCTGCTAGGAGAAACAGTGACCCAGAATAGTTTCACCTTTTTGTCTTTGGGGAATTTATTGATTTTGATCAATTTCCCCTGCAATAATTCTTGCTCAGACCAAGTTAGCTGGTCAATCCGTTGATATTTTTCTACTCCACCACTATCATCGACCAGACGATTTGACTTGAGTGGACAGTAATATATCTTGCCGAGGTTATCAATTTCTGCCATTAATCTTTGCGTGGCATACCAACTATCCATCAACACGGTTTGAAAGGGTAGTTGTTTGCTATAGACTAATCCTTGCAACATATCGGATACATGGTCTAGTTTGCTTTTACCATCGCCTTTGGGGTCATAAATCCGATAGTCTACTAGCCAAAATTCATGACGTTTGAAATTGACATAGATACAGGTGACTATCCCGATTCCTTGGACTACTCCATGCTCGTTACCACTGTATTGTCTTTGTGCCATCTCAATCTGCTTAGCATGACGTTTGTCTAACACTGTGTCATCAAACAGCAGGTACATGTACTTGGCTTCATCGGTAACGATAGTTGGTTCTAAGTTTTGCCAGAGTATCCTTGGGGTCAGTTTTTGTCCTCTCATGTATCGGTTGATTTGGTCGTGACTGTATCCCTCTATGTGTTCAGCTAAGTTTGTGATCGTATAGTTTATCTGGCTACTCAGTAGATACTGGCAATAGTCTAAGGTGCTAAATTTCTTTGACATTTGGTTTTGCCTAACTCTTCTTCTTTTTTACCTCTTTTTGCGCGTTGCGTAAGTCCTAAATATTTTGCAAGCGTCTAAGGGAATACCCAGCGAAATCAGTAATTGCTGAGATTCTTTTAACTGCGCTCGCTGTCGAAATTCAGCTAATTTTTGTGCTAGTTTAGCCTTCCGTTCTGATGAATTAAGCATCTACTTCATCACTACTCGGTAATGTTGCCTCTTAAAGCCTTAATTTCGCCCCGCTTAGTTTTATTTTCGATCCGTCGATTTTGTGCACTCCGTGATGGTTTTGTTGGCTTACGTTTAGTTGGTACGATCGCCACACTTTGGATTAACAACTGAAGACGTTTTAGAGCATCTTCTTTATTTTGCTCTTGTGTACGATGCTGTTGGGCTTTGATAATCAGAATGCCATCTTTGGTAATGCGTCGATC
>JBIKYZ010000151.1:0-12814 GCA_044354985.1 Pseudanabaena sp.
CCAGAGCGATCGCTATGATCGATTTGCTCAATTGATGCACCATAGGCAGCCTGAATATTTGCAGGAGTCAGTACTTGGCGAGGTGTACCACTTGCCACTAAATGGCGATTGAGTAGTAATAACTGATCATAACGATCAAGACTATCACCCCATTCGTGACAGCTAATCAGTAAGGTCTTGCCCTCCTGCTTTAGCTCATTAAGGATATTCCACATTAACGCCTCAGTCTTTTTATCCACAGCGGTCATTGGCTCATCCAGCAACAAAATATCCGCCCGTTGCGCTAAAGCTCTTGCTAAAAATACACGCTGCTGTTGTCCGCCAGAAAGCTGTTTAATAGGGCGATCGCGCAAGTCATAAAGTTCTACACGCTCCAATACTTCACGCACAATTTCCTTGGATTGGCGGCTGGTTTTCCCGAACCATCCACTATGCAAAGTGCGCGACATCATCACCACATTCCATACAGTTACAGGATAGTCCCAATCAATCTGCGATCGCTGGGGAAGATAGGCAATTTTTTGGCGTTGCCGCTTAAGTAACCTTTTTTGATAAAAAATCTGTCCGCTTTGAGAAGGAATCAGATCGAGCATCGACTTGAGTAATGTGCTTTTACCTGCTCCATTGGGACCAATCAATCCCACTAATGATGAAGATTTGAGGCTAAAAGAAATATCTAACAAAACCGAAGCTTCGCGATAGTTGACAGACAGATTTTGCACTTCAAGCATAGATGCTGATGCTCAAACAATGATAATCGTTTTCAAAACTATACCTATAATTTAGCACTCTGCCAACAAAAAAAGGAAGCGTGTTAATCCCCCTTCCTTTTTTAACGTGAGTTCGACGGAGAAGACAAAAGCAAAAAAAGCTGAGACTAGGTTTGAAGAACTAAAAGCCTCAGCAATATGAACAATATCGTATCGCACTTGGATATCACCCGAATCTTCTGTGAAGTAGATGATTTTTGCCAAAGTTTTGAAAAACACTGGCAAGAGCAACCAATGTTGCCATCAATGCTCGGAGAAAGGAAAAGTCGGTCAAGAATGAGGCTAAGTGAAGTGATGACCATTGCGATCGCCTTTCATGGATCAACTCAAAAACATTTCTCAGATTGAGCATTCAAGACATCGCAGCTTTTTCAATTTCCTCGTTAACCTCCTCGCTGGGTTAGTTGCCTATACCTATCACGAGACTAAACCTGCTTTAGATCTTCTCTTCAAAGGTTTACCTGCTCTTCCTCCTGCCATCTTTTAGTTCGTCGAACTCACGTTAATCCATATGCAGTCTGCATTAAATCTTGCCTTGCTCCTGCATTTTTTAACTTTTGCCGTAAACTACGAATATGAACTTTCACCGTTTCTTCGTTGGGAGGTTCTGTAAATGACCACAGATGATAAATAATTTCAGACTTGCTAAAAGTGCGATGGTGGCGAAGTAATAACTCTAAAATGCGATATTCCTTAGGTGTTAAATGCAACATTTTACCCGTATAGGTCACTTCGTAATTATTCGGATTAAGTTGTAAATCTCCACATTCTAAGAGCATTGTCAGATCAGCCGATCCTCTTCGTAATAGCGCCCTAATTCTTGCCAACAATTCGTCTAAATCAAAAGGTTTGACCATATAATCATCGGCTCCTACATCTAGTCCTGTCACTTTGTCATGGTAGGTATCCTTCTCGGTCAGTATAAATACAGGAACTTTGTAGCCATACTGACGAATTTTCCGACTTAGCCCGCCGATGCCATCCAGTTTGGGAAGCATGACATCTAAAATTAATAACTCATAGGGAAAGATTTGCACGAATGCAAAGCCTTGCTCTCCGTCCGATGCTACATCCACGACATAATGATAGTCAGTTAAAGCCTCTATTAGTGCGGCGGTGATTCGATCATCATCTTCAACCAACAAAATTTTCATTAAATAAGCAAAAGTATTAAGAAAGTATCTTTGATTATTTCCTGTTCAATTACTCAAAAAAACTTTATGGACTCTGCTATCGAAATGATTAACTCAGACTCAGAGATAGTTTTAGATCAAGATCTGGTACGGCAGCAGCTCAAAATTCGTGCTGCAAATTTGTCGATTCCCCAGATTGAGAAGCATTTGTTTTTATGCGCTGATCAGACTAAGCCCATCTGTTGCCAAAAAGAAGTTGGCTTACAAGCATGGGATTATCTCAAGCGACGTATTAAAGAACTCGATCTCGAAACAAAAATCTTTCGGACTAAAACTAATTGCTTGCGCTTATGCGATCGCGGACCAATTTTATTAGTCTATCCCGACGGGGTTTGGTATCATTCGGCAACCGCAGAGGTACTAGAGCGAGTACTACAAGAGCATATTATTGGCGGTAAAATCGTTTCGGACTACGCCTTTGTGTCTCCAGAGAACTAATAGCAATTCACGAAAGTGTTGTCACACTTTCGTGAATTGCTATTAGTTTTTTTAATCAACGTGAGTTCGACGAACTAAAAGATGGCAGGAGGAAGAGCAGGTAACCCTTTGAAGAGAAGATCTAAAGCAGGTTTAGTCTCGCGATAGGTATAGGCAACTAACCCAGCGAGGAGGTTAACGAGGAAATTGAAAAAGCTGCGATGTCTTGAATGCTCAATCTGAGAAATGTTTTTGAGTTGGTCATTGACAGCTTCAATAATTGCGCGCTTACGCAGCAAAATCTTGTCAATCAACTTGACCAAACAGTTTTTCATATTCTTCTTGAGCTTAGTAATCAGTTGTAAACCTTGTTCATAGAGCTTCTCAAACAACTTTTGGGAGATATAATACCAAATCACAAAAGCGCGGCTACAGATAGAGCGTCAAGAATGGAAGCCCAACCGACAATAGAAGCAAGGACAGATTTAGCCATCTCAGAGAGACGATTCTTGACTAAAAGCCGCAACTCATCCATGTTTCTTGGCAAAGCAAACCGTAACCCTTGCGTCAGGTACAGCCAAACTCGCTCAATCGGGTTCAATTGGGGAGAATGTGCAGGTTGAAATATAAAAATGATATTGCTTGGCAATCGTAGTCTCTTAACCCGATGGCAGCCAGCTTGATCAACTTACATGAGAAGGAGGATAAGCGGTTTAATCGCCAACTTGCTTGTCAACGTATTACTATTGAACATGTTAATCGCTGTCTGAAGATTTTTAAAATTCTCTCTTTACCTTATCGTAACCGTCGTCGTTTTGGCTTGCGTTGTAATTTGATTTCTGCCATTTAGGAATGAAAATTAATTAAAACCCAAATTTGTTGGGGCGGGCGAAGCCCGCCCCAACAAATTTGGGTTTTAATTGCACAAGTTAATTAATTTTCATTCCTAAGTAGATTTAAGGATTCAATTCATTGATGACTTTATCGGTTTTACGGAATTTTAATTCGGGAGGAGCATCAGGCAGATGCAGTAAGTCGCGAATTGCTGAGTCTAGTTCTTCAAATCCAAATATCCCTTCGCGATCAAAGCCAACTTTGCCTTCACCAGAAATTAGCACTGTTTGGGGCACTGTACCTTTGTAATAGTATGCTTCGTCAGCGGGGGTGTAGTTATTTGTTTGTAAATCCAAACTATCGACAGGAACGGCAATTAGACTAATCGTTTTGCCATAAAATCCTTGAGCTAAGTTGAGAATTGGCGAAAAGCGCTTACAGTCAGCGCTGTCATCAACATAAAAAACTAACATTGCGGCTCGACCCAGCTCAAGAGATTGAGCTAAACTAATCCGAGGCGGCACAATGGAGCCATTGCCCCCATAGAGAGCAAATATGTTACCGTCATAGGTATCATCGGTTAGTCTGGCTTGAACGGGTTGAGCATCAACAAATACAGTTCCTAGCAATATACTTAGGCTTATACAACTTGCGATCGCTACCAAAAAAATCACATCAAAAGATCGCTTCAGCCAATTTTTCATTATCTTCAATATAAATTCTGCTACCAATCACTATAGATGCTAGCCATAACAAATTAAAACCCAAAGGGCATAAACCGCACTATGTGCCGTTTATGCCCTTTGGGTTTTAATAACACTTTATGAGTCGCCAAAGCCGTGGGCGCGAATAAGATCAAAGAATTCTTTTTTCATCGATGGATCTTGTCTGAAAGAACCGCGCACGATCGAGTTAACCATCTTGGTTTCAGGTTCTTTGACTCCACGCCAAGTCATGCACATATGCTGCGCTTTGATCACAAAGGCAAGTCCTTTAGGTTTGATCAAATCTTCAATGGTATCAGCAACCATAATCGCCGCTTCCTCTTGAATATGAGGACGACTCATCACCCAGTCCACGATGCGATTAAATTTTGATATGCCAATTACGCGATCGCTGGGAACAATCCCAATCCATGCCTGACCTACGATTGGCACAAAGTGGTGAGAGCAAGCTGAACGGACTGTAATTGGACCAAGAGTATAGATTTCGTCAAGTTCTTTAGCATTAGGAAAATCTGTAACCTTAGGCATGGGATGATAACGCCCCTTAAACACTTCATCTACATACATCTTGGCTACGCGACGAGCCGTTTCTTTAGTGTTGTGGTCGTTCGCGGTATCAATAATCAAAGAGTCAAAGACTCCTTGTAGTTTTCCTTCAATTTCTTTTTTTAGCTCTTCGCGTTCAATATCGCTAATGTGATGAGCGATCGTGTCATTGGCAAAGAAAGGATCGCCAGCCGCGATTACGCGATCGCGAATAATTTGTGATATCGCTTTTCTAGTGGGTAGAGATTCGATGACTTTGGCGAGTTTTGAATCGTTCTCAGAAGTGTTGCTGACAGGGCGAGAAATACTGATCGTCATGGTGTGATACTTACTAGATATCCAGTGAATTAACTTAAAGGTGAGGAAGCCGAAAAAATACCGAGAAAACAGTAATTAAACATCAAAATTTTGCGCTTGAATCAGACTAACTCCACCAGCATAAAAAGGTGTTTAACTAGTAATTCAAACTATAAAATTTAATATATTCTCCTATATTCGCAGATCTGCGGGAGTTATTGCTTCTCTCAATAGATTGAAATTTTTCTGTCTTGATTTAACATTCATTCATAATTCTAGACTATTCCTTAGCTGCTATAAGTGATTATGGTTAAGTTTCAGTTAATTCCATCCGTAAGATAGATATAGCGGTCTTTGTTTTTTCTGAGGCAACCCAAAAGCTTAAAAACCTTACTGGGATTGAGTTTTTGGTTTTCAAAGTGCATACTCATTTGAAAACCTCTATAGGGCTAATTGGATGTGAATAGTCTTTACGTTGCAATATCATCTATAAGCAAATACTTATTGATTTTTTGTGATCCATAAAATTTATAGAAGCAGATAGAGTATTTACTTGACACAAAGAACGTTTATCTAAAATTAATCTGTCTTCAAATTTTTTATAAAAAACAAAACACAAAGCCCAAAAGCCTGTATTGTCTGTCTAGCAGGCAATACAGGCTTTTGGGCTTTGTGTTTAATTGCGAAATAGTGGTGCGCCCACTATTTCGCAATTAAACACAAAATGGCGTAGCCATTTTGTGTTTTGGTATTAGAAGGGGGTAGATATAGCTATAGTCACCCGTATCAGGACAAATCAAAACCCAAATAGTGTGAGGTGGCGCAAAGCGCCACCTCACACTATTTGGGTTTTATGTCCTAGCAAGAATGGCGACAGCTATAATTACCCCCATCAAATAGCCATAGGCTCAAAAAGCTTCTGCGTTAGGCATGATCACAAAATCATTGATCATCGCATCGGCAGGAAGATTTACCAAAGTCATAATTGCATCGGCGACAGTCGCTGGGCTTAACATGGCTGCACGATTAAAACTTGGGGGCACTTTATCACCAAGGGTATCCCATAGTGGCGTATCGACCGAGCCAGGGCAGATAGACATGACTTTGATGCCGTGCGGCTGCTCTTCTAACATGATCGCCTGAGTTAAGCCCAATAGCGCAAATTTACTGGCACAATATGCGCCCCAATTGGGAAAACCTTGCTTAGCAGCGATCGAAGCGACGTTAATTACTTTTCCGCTTTTTTGCGATCGCATGGTCGGTAAAGTTGCTTGTAAACACTGGAATATACTGGTTAAGTTGAGATCAAACAATTTTTGCCATTCGGTCAGAGGCATATCAATCAATTCACCGATATAAGCCATGCCAGCGTTGTTAATTAAAATATCTACGCCGCCCATATCAGCAACAATTGTCTGTATTTTTGCGGAGACTTGAGAGATATCACCAAGGTCAATTGCATAGCCTTTAGCATTGCTTCCTGCGGGTAATTCGTGGAGAATGCGATCGGGATTACGGCTAACCAGACTCACCTGTGCGCCCGATTGCAATAGTCGTAATGCGACTTCTTTGCCAATACCGCTACTTGCTCCAGTAACGATCGCTCTCTTGCCTGCTAATTTACCTGATACTGTATCTGTCATGATTTAATTTGTTTTCCTTTAGTCTATGTCAAAAGTCTATGTCAAAAAAAGTAGGACGGAGCTTTTGGTGGCTATGGCTGATCGCAAATGTTATTGGCAATATGCTGTTATCAAGCTTTGTTTGGGAAGACCCTTACGATATGCGATCGCGGATTTTTCTCAATGAAATACTGCATGGAGTTGGGATTTCTATCGCTCAGTCTTTAGTGCTGCGCGATCGCTTTGCCAAGGAGGGCTGGTGGTTGCCGCTAACTCTGTGGGGATGGATCTTGGGGCTAGCGATTGTATTTTTTCTGCCAAACCTATCACTACGTTCTCATGCGCAAAACATGCCATCACTCTCGATTTTGATGATTGATTTTGCAATTATTGGGACTATTGTTGGTATTTGCCAATGGCAATTACTTAAATCATTTCGGGCAGCAGGGGGGTGGCTACTTGCTAGCCCGATCGCTTTGTCGCTAAGTACTGTGGGACTATATTTTGGCTATATGGCGAAATCCACAATATTGGCTAGCGCTTTGCAAGGGGCAATCTATGGCGCAATTACTGGATTCACTGCCATCAAAGTTCTGCGATCGCCCAAGGTTAGGAAGTAAGTCCTTTTCTTGTAAATAATCTCCCCTCGCCAAAAAATAAGTCGGATTTACCCCTTTTAAATTCCCCTTGCAAAGGGGAAAAACTAGAAATCTTGTTCCCTCCCCTTTGCAAGAGGAGGGTTAGGGTGGGGTAAATTTTAAATAAGAAATTGCCTAAAAGTGTCGCTTTTACTTTTCTGAACTAGATTCAACAAAACGTAAATCTCTTTTTAAGAATGTTTTTTCGCCTGTATCAGTATCCACTGTTGCCCTAATTAAGCTAGTGCGAATTACTAACAGTTTTGCCATGTAATAAGGACTATCGGGTTCAAGAATCAATACGCGATCGCCTACTTGTAATGGTCTAATTGTGGGAATTGGTAGAACTCGCTCCAATGATTTGCGATCGCTTATTTCTGGGTTTGCAGCAACATTGCTTTGGCGATCTTTGATTAAGCTGTCTACGTATTGCTTGAGCTTTTTTTCTAAATTAGCTTCGAGAATCGCTAAACGATCTTTTTCTGTGTTTTTGTCATCAGGCTGACTTAAAACCTGTCGTAATCCCTCTACAACTAACTCGGTTTCGGTTTTGCCAGTTGTTTTGACTTGTTTTAGCAAAGCTGTATAAAGTTCACTAGATAGCTCAATCGTCATTAGGTGATTAGGGCTTTGAAGTTTAGAATGTTCCATGGTGAGTATTCTTGATAAGATTATGGTTGGCTGCGGAACAAGTACTATGCTCCAGTCTAAATCCCAAATCAAAAGGTAATACAGGAAATTCTATGTCTGTCGAAGTTGGTCAAAAAGCTCCAGATTTTACTTTACCTAGCGATCGCGGTGATATTACACTCAGTCGCTACCAAGGCAAAACAAACGTCGTACTAGCATTTTACCCAGGGGATTTTTCGCCTCTTTGTACTAATGAAATGCAGTGCTTTGCAGATGATTGGACAAAGTTTCGTGAAGCTGGAGCAGAGATTTTAGGTATTAGTACTGACCCAATCGAAAAACATATTGCTTTTTCTAAAAAGTTGGGCTTACAGTTTCCCTTGCTCAGCGATCGAAACCAAGATGTTTGTAAAAAATATGGGGTTGCAGGTTTGTTTGGCAGTAAACGCGCCTACTGCATCATCGATATTCACGGCATCGTCCGTTATAAGCATATTGAGTTTTTGCCAGTTTTTAAACGCGAAGATTCAGAACTCTTGGTCGTATTGAGAAGTCTCAAAGCATAAAAAAGATGGAGTGCGAAGCACTCCATCTTTTTTTATACATCTCTTTGCTTCAAAATAAATTCAGCGATCGCTAGATCCTGTTGAGTGGTGACTTTGAGATTAGTTTCTTCTCCCATAACAATCTGTACTGCCAAGCCAACTTTTTCTAATAAAGCCGCGTCATCGGTAACTTCCCATCCTAACTCTATTGCCGTGAGATGAGCATTTTTGATCACTTCTAATTGGAAACCTTGGGGAGTTTGAGCAGCCCAGAGATGATCTCGGTTGGGGGTATCGACAATGGTTAGACCATCGACGATTTTAATCGTATCTTTGACGGGAACAGCCGCAATGAATCCTTGCATCTTTTGCAAAGCTTCGTCACAGCGATCAAATAATTCAGGTGTGGCTAGGCATCTTGCGCCATCATGAATTAGAACGCGATCGCAGTCTGTTGGCAAAGCTTTTAAGCCATTAAATACGGAAGCTTGACGGGTTGCTCCGCCTTGAATTAGTCGAATTGGTTTAAGTTGACTAATCTCATTAAAAATCTTTTGAAATTCTGGATAGTCATGGGGTTGTCCCATTACACCAATCCAAGAGATCGCATCAGATGCGATCGCAGCTTCTAGAGTCCATTGCAAAATTGGTTTGCCTAGCAGTGGTAGCAGCAATTTATTGCGATCGGCTCCCATGCGTTTGCCGCTACCCGCCGCAGGAATTAATAAATGACAGGTCATAGGTTAATCGGCAAGATGCCACCAACCAAAGGCGGGGCCAATAAACCGAATTGTCACCCAAATGACTACCATTGCACCAATGCCATACCAAGCTGCTTGGGTAGAAACTTTCACAAATGTGTCAGCCTTGTCTTTGGTTAAAAAAGGAATCCAAGATGCGATCGGCTCTGAGCTTCCATACTTTTCACCCATGACTTCCTTACGGCGCTTTGACTCGCCCATAGCTAATGCTCCTACTAACTAAACAATTTATTTAATGATATCAGTTCGGTTTCTTATGTTTAAAAACCAAAGGAGAGTTGCGGCGCAAAGCGCTGCAACTCTCCTTTGAGGTCGTGTATGCTGTCTTGTGTTTAGTCATATCAGTAAGGAGTGACGGCAATGTTTTCGGATCAAGAAATTTCTCAACTGACGGCGGAAATTGATGCACAGTTACTGGAGTTGCGATCGCCTTCTAGTGAGGCGCTTCTAAAATCTGGTGGTAAAGAGGCACAACTGGTTAAACAGAATCAGGCGATTGAGACAGCGACAAAGGAACCAGCAAAGAGTTTTTTGCAAAGAGTTGGGAAAGCAGCAAAATCAGTGATCTGTGAAGAAAATGGCGTACTTTATAAACAATGGAAGAAATGGGGCGACCTCGATAATGAAGAGGTGATTTCAACCTTTAAAGGAATTTTAACTGGGCTAGGTTTATCAGGCAATGTGTTGCCAACGGTGATCGTGGCGGTGACGGTAATTTTGTTGCATATTGGTGTCACAGCATTTTGTGAAGAGTATGGCGATCGCACGGAAAGCTAAGAAAATCGCAAATGCCCAGATCCCCGACTTTTTCTTTGCGATCGCAGATGAATTTTGATAGTCAGACAAAAGTCGGGGATCTTTAAGCTTTGTATAATTAGATTTGAATAGGTGCAGTATTTTGAAATGGTTACACTTGCATCAGCAATTGAGATTGTCGAACAGTTACCGATAGATCAACAAGATCAGTTGGTACAAATTATTCGTAGTCGCCAAATTGAACGGCGGCGTGATGAGATTTATCAAAATTATATGGCTAGTGTGGCTGAAGAAAAAAGTCTGACATTTACTACTGATATTGAAGAGATCCAAAAATTGCAAGCTGAATTTGAGTCTTCTGATAGGTATGAAGTTTCGGTGACACAAAATGAGATCGTCTTTAAAAAAATTAGCCCAAATGTCTTGACTTGGGAAGATTTGTCTCAAAGGATTGAGGCAGCAGGTGAAGATCCAGAACAATCATCGCTACAAGAAATTAGTGAAATTGTTAGAGAGGTAAGAAAGTCGCGCAGGGATGAAAAAGAAATATAATTAAGGCGATATCCTTGCTTGTGCGATCGCCATTAACAACGAGGTGTATTGATGATTGAGCTAAATGTGCGGTTTACGAGTAGCGATCGCTTTGTCATCAAGTTCGACGATCGCGAGACGGATGCTTTGGAATTTGTTGCACCTCTGAATGATGGCGATCGCGCTGAGATTCGTGATTATTTGGAGAAATACACATCACTTTACATGATGGATGTGGATGATCGCAGTGCTGAAAGAACTGAGGCGAAATTGCCTTTGTGGGGTGAAGCATTGTTTGAGTCAATTTTTAGTGGTGGTGACGCGAAGGAAATATTTAAGGATTTTCAGAATAGTGATGAACAAGGTAAGATTTTAACGATTTCGGCAAGTCATCCGCTTATTTTGGCTTTGCCTTGGGAGTTATTGCGCGAACCAATGGGGACATATTTATCGCATGGAAAAAATCCAATTTCGATAAGGCGTAGTTTTTCGCAGTTAACAAATGAGTCAGAATTTCAGCAAGATTCAGTTAAGCAAAACATCTTCCCTCCCAAAAATCGGTTGCGCTTACTGTTTGTGATTAGTCGCCCCATAGGTGCAGGTTTTCTCGATCCGCGTAAAGATGCTTTGGCAACTCTTGAGGCGATCGCTAAAAATGCACAGGGATTAATTGATGTGGAGTTTTTGCGCCCTGCAACTCTCGATAAATTGGTAGAACGTTTAGCAGATAAAAGTTTGCCACCTGTAGATATTGTGCATTTTGATGGGCATGGGGTATTTGATGTCAATAAGAACATTGGCTATCTGTTATTTGAGGATATTGGTGGTAATGGCGATCGCGTTTCGGCGGCGCGAGTTGGGGAAAGTTTGAGTCAGGCTGGTATCAGTGCGATGTTGCTTTCGGCTTGTCAGACGGCGGCGGTGGCGGGTGAAGAAGCGATGGGAAGTGTGGCGGCAGGGCTTACCCATGCAGGGATTCCGACAGTTTTGGCGATGCAATATTCGGTGCTAACGTCAACAACGGAGCGGATGTTTGGGGCTTTTTACGAGCATCTGACGCAGGGGCAAAGATTTGGTGAGGCGTTGGAAAATGCGCGGCGCGATTTGTATGAACATCGGGAACGGGGCGATCGCCAGCGTGGACGAGATCGGGTTACTTTGCGGTTACAGGATTGGTTTTTACCTGCGTTGTATCAGGTGGGGAGCGATCGGGCGTTGTTTAGCCCTCACCCCCAACCCCTCTCCCAAGGGGCGAGGGGAGATAGAGAAGAGAATCCAGATCTCTTGTCCCCCTCTACCTCTGGGAGAGGGGCTAGGGGTGAGGGCAATATTAGTGAGTTGCAGAAGGCTGGCTTTTGGGGTAGGGCTTGGGAGTTGTGGCAGATCGAGAGGGCGTATGTGCGGGATACGCGGCGGGTGACGATTTCGGGTTTTGGTGGGATGGGGAAGACTTATCTGGCTGAGGAAGTAGGGCGTTGGCTATTGCGGACGGGGATGTTTGCGCGGGTGTGTTTGGTGAGCTATGCCAATTTTCAGGGAATCGATGCGGTGTCCTATGCGGTGAGTGTGTTGGCAACAGTATTAGAAACAAATTTGATCGATGCGGCGGCGGTGACGAGGGCGTTGGCGGATCGGTCTGTATTGGTGATTTTGGATAATTTGGAGTCGTTGGATGCGGAGCAGTTGGTAAGTTTGCTAGATGCAGCGAAGGAATGGTCGGAGGTGGGGGAAAGTCGCGTATTGCTAACGACACGCACACCTGATTTGCGTCATCCTGATTACCCCAATTATCCGATTGCGATCGGGCGTAGAAGCAAACACGTTTCCTTGCAATTGGAGGGTTTGCAACCTAATGATGCGGTGAACTATTTCCAAAGTCTGTTGAAGTTGCCTCCTGCGCCACGTTTGGATTTACCGTTCCGTAATGATTTGCTGGAGTTGTTTGAGCTTGTGCAGCGTTTACCTTTAGCGATCGGTTTGTTGGCAGCACAGTTGAAGGATCGGCAGGTTTTGGATGTGCGTAAGGAGTTAGAGGAGTTACTGGTTCAGTCTCCTGATAATCCTTTACTTGCTTCGCTAAATCTGTCAATTAATCGGCTCGATCCTGAAGTGAGAAAGTGGCTTCCTCGTTTGGGAGTGTTTCAGGATGGGGCAATGGAACCCGAAATAATTTCAATCACTGGGATTTTGAAAACGGAATGGTCGAAACTTAGAATAGAGCTAGAATTATTAGGTCTAATACGAGTAGAATCGTTGATTGATGTGAGTGTTCCTTTTATCAAGTTTTATCCTACTCTTGCTCTTGCCATTTGGGAGTACCTGAACTATGAAGAACAACAACAAATCATTAGGCTATATCGACAAAGCTATTACCAACTAGCCTATGATTTGTATTATCTAGAGTCCGAAAATCCTTTTCTTGTTAGTATTGGACTTTGGACAAGATTGAAGCAAAGAAAGAGCGGGATTAAGCGAAAAGGGATAATGAGAGTTTCAACTTTCAACCGAAAACAAATCATTATCCCTAAACCCATTATGCCAATAATTGT
>JBIKYZ010000219.1:0-8481 GCA_044354985.1 Pseudanabaena sp.
GGCAAATACTACTATCTTAGTACTCCTAAATCATTAGTGCTTCGATTTCTCATGCCCAATATTTGGGCATCTCTTAATGTGCCGTTCATCCATTTTTTGCTTCAATTTTTTCCAAACTCCAATGAAAAAATGGCGGCTTTGGGTGGACTGGTAGCTGGTGTTGCCCATGAAGTCAATACACCAGTTGGGATAAGTATAACCCTAGCTTCTACTCTAAGGGATGAAACTCAATTATTGACAACATTGATCGAAACTGGATGTTTAAAAAAATCACTATTAAAGCATTATCTAGAAATTGCTACAGAAGTAAGCAGTTTAATCTTGAGTAATTTAAATCGTGCGGGGGAGCTAGTGCAGAGCTTTAAGCAGGTTGCAGTAGATCAATCTAGCTCTGAGAGACGCAGTTTTAAAGTCAAAGAATATATACAGGAATTCTAAGCATTTTACCTCAATTTAAACAGAACTTATGTAAAGTGTCTATTAATGGAGATGATACGATTCAAATCTACAGCTATCTAGGGGCTCTAGCTCAAGTAATAACCAACTTTATTAATAATTCTATCCTCCATGCTTATTTACCTAATAAGATTGGGAATATTAGTATTTATATTCAACAAGAAAGCGATCAGGTAATTATTCAATATAGAGATGATGGATCTGGGATCGATCCAGAAATATTTGGTCGGATCTATGATCCATTCTTTACTACTGCGCGGGATAAAGGTGGAACAGGTCTAGGGCTGCATATTACCTATAACTTAGTAACTCAAAAGCTTCAAGGTAGCATTGATTGTGAAAGTGAAATAGGAAAAGGTACAATATTTACAGTAGGATTACCAGTCTCTATAGAGGATTCTAAATGATTTTAGTTGTAGTTTTTAAATCGTAATAAATGCTTATATTTACCACCATGTTAACTTCTAATAAGGCTCAAAATACCATCTTAAATAATCAACAGCAAAATATTTTTCTTTCTAGCGATGAAGATAGCGATAAAGATGATGAAATCATTTTTATGGACGAAGATTACGTAGATATAGAAGATTCTCCTGATTTAGGAATAAATCAAACGCAAGTTAATTTAGATAGATGGAAAGTGATTATTGCTGATGATGAACCTGATGTGCATAGAGCAACTCAAATAGCGCTTGGCAATCTTACCTTTGAGGGCAAACCAGTAGTTTTTGTCTCGGCATATTCTGGAGAAGAATGTAAGCAATTAATAAATCTACATACTGACGCTGCCTTGATACTTCTTGATGTAGTCATGGAAACTAATGATGCAGGACTGAGATTGGTAAAGTATATTCGCGAAGAGTTAGATAATCATCAGATTCGTATTGTTTTGAGGACAGGGAATTCTGGGGAGGCTCCTGAGGATTCTGTCATACTCAATTATGATATTAACGATTACAAACTTAAGGTAGAGCTGACTCGTCAAAACCTACTGACAACTCTGCTCGCTTCTCTTCGAGCTTATCGAGATATCATCACTATAGAATATCAGAAGATCAAGTTAGCTCAAGCTCTTGAGAAGTTGCAGGAAAGCCAAATTCAACTTGAGGAATATGCTTTTACTTTAGAAAAGAAAATAGCTGAACGAACATCAGCGCTTGAGACTGCTAATCTACAACTTCAGCGTCTAGCAACAATAGATGGTTTAACACAGGTGGCAAACCGTCGTTGCTTTGATGAATATTGGCTTCAACAGTGGATATTACTACAGGAAGAGAAGCAACCTCTGGCTTTAATACTAATGGATGTTGACTATTTTAAGAACTACAACGATCATTATGGACATCTAGCTGGAGATGAATGTTTAAGGCAAGTTGCTCAAGGTATTGGTAAATTACTAATTCGTCCTCAAGACTTGGTGGCTCGCTATGGGGGAGAAGAGTTTGTTGTGATATTACCGCATACACCAATTGAAGGTGCAAAAAAAGTTGCCGAGGGGATTATATCCATTATCTATGATCTTAATATTGTTCACGCCAAATCACAAGTAAGCGATCGCATCACATTAAGTATCGGTGTGGCTTGTGTTGTGCCCAATGATGATCTTTCTTGGGAAGTACCAATTTCATTGGCAGACAGAGCTTTATATGAAGCTAAACAGAAGGGGCGTAATCGCATCGTCTTAGCTATATAGTCCCAAAAAGCCTAAAAGAAGGTTACGGCGCAAAGCGCTGTAGGTTAGCAACTTGTTTTCTGCCTAATCCAATCTTTGAGATTATTCGGTACTGTAGTGAAATGTACATAAATTGGTTTAATATGCTGCGATCGCGATACTTGTTCTAAAACTATCTGACTAGGTTGCTGATGCTTTAAAACTTTGGCATAGATTTCACCTTCGATCTCTAGCTGTTGGGCTTGGTCATAGAACTGGAGATGGAGTTTGAGATTAGTTAATTCAGGGACATCGCGATCAGAGAAAATCTCTGCCCCATAGGGAGATAGCTGCTGTAGCTCACCCTCAAACATTTCTGTACCTAGATGCTTCTCTTCTAAAATGCGATAGGTAATTGGGATTGGAGTCGGCAGCAACTGCAAAGAATCGCTGAGAGAAGGAAGGTCTAGATTGTATATTCCACCAAGACCACAAATATCATAGATGGAAATTGGATGTGATACACCTTTAGGTTCTACTTCCATCGAGCCATTGATCTTAGCAATGTCTTCAATTTCCTTGTAAGTGGCTTCCGAAATTAAAATTTGTCCTCCAACAGTATAAGATTCAATCCTCGCTGTGAGATTCACATGATTACCAACTACAGCATATTTAGCACGAGATTGAGAACCGATATTACCAGCCACGACTTCACCTGTATTAATACCGATTCCCATCGCGATTTCAGGCAGTTGCTGTTGAGTGAGTTTCTCATTCACCGATCTCATGGCTAATTGCATAGCGATCGCACTAGCCACTGCCCGCGCCGCATCATCTTCACGATAGATCGGCGCACCAAATAACACCAAAATCGCATCGCCAATAAATTCATCAATCGTGCCTTGATAAGTTGCGATCGCCTCGGTCATTGTGCCAAGAAAAACATTGAGAATTTCCACAACTTTTTCGGGCGGTAGCTTTTCGGAAATTGTGGAAAATCCGCGCAGGTCACACATGAGGATTGTAACCTTGCGGCGATCGCCTCCTAGCTTTAGCCCCTCAGGTGTTTCCAATAAACTCTTAACTACGGCATCGGTCAAATAGCGGCTAAAGTAAGTGCGAATTTGCGCCGCTGTAATTGCCAGATAGCTAGTAACGATCACCCCACCACCTATAAACGCGATCGCCGCAGGTACAAAAGGCAACCACCAACCATAGCTAAAGGCGATAACACAAGAGCCAACTAAGCCTAAGGCTAGCCCTAGGACAATGGGCAATCGCAAAACTATTACCAGAAAGTCTAGGTTGTTAGTCTTAACGTTCCGCCATTGCCAAATCAAAAACGAACCAGCTAAAGACCAACCAAAAATCCACAGCCATTCCCAATGTTCATCCCATGTCTGGATCGCGGCTCTGCCGTCAAGAGTGCCGCTGAGTATATGACTCACAATCTGAGCATGAACTTCTATTCCTGCGGTTAAAATTCTTGTACTGCCAAGTCCACCATCCAGAGGAGTGAAAAACCAATCCCTAATACTTACAGCAGTTACACCAATCATCACGATGCGATTGCGGAATAAATCTGGTGCTATTTTCCCCTCCAATACATCAGCCATTCGCACAGTCTGAAAACCTTGAAGCGATCGACGGTAATTAATTATAAATTGATGTCCACCCACGTCAATTCGATTATAACCACCATCATTAGCCCCTAACTTTGGTGGATTTAGAGCCTGCTCAAAGGGAACTTTTTTTTCTCCATCGAGATAGAGTAAGGCTAGTTGCAACCCAAAACTAAGCCCCACTTTGCCATCAGGTAAACTCAAGGATAGTAAGCCACGTCGAAGACGACCATCTCCATCGTGGACAAGATTAATTGCACCAATTTGATCGAGTTGGGCAAGCGCAGGCGGCGGTTTAATGTCTGAAACTGAGAAATTTGATGTAACTAAATCAGATGTTTTGTAAGCTCCTATCAAATTAGGAGTGGTCTTAAATAGTTTTTCTAATTGGGGATAGCCAACATTATCTGTTTTGTCACGAACCAAATCTAAGCCGATCGCACGCGGTTTTTGTTGTCGGACTTTATCTAATAAATTAGCCAATAAAGCGTCATCAATCGGCCATTGATATTGGCGGATATCAGCTTCATCAATGCCAATGATCACGATCCGCCGATCTGTGGGTTCAGGCGATCGCCATCGAAAAAACTGATCGAGCATGGCTAATTCGAGCGATTCAAGTGCCCCAATTAGCCGTAAACCAATCACTAATATGGAAATCGTTGGTGTTGCGATCGCAATCCCGCGCCATTTCCATAAGCTATTTTTTAATCGAGTGCCAATCGTCATTTTAAGTAAATATTTATAGATCTTTGCTTTGCTTTAAGAGATAAGAATAGGCGATGCTTTGCGATGTCTATTCTTATCTCTTAGAAACCATTTAAGAATTGTCTAGATCCTCCCAGCCTGCCTTAATACCAATTCACAAAAGTGTGACAACACTTTTGTGAATTAAAAACCAAACCCTGTAAAGGTTTTAAAAACATAAAATGGCTACGCCATTTTGTGTTTTGGTATAATAAGCTACGGTGTATACGCAAGCCAGTTTGTGCGTGAAATCAAAGAAATTACCCCACCCTAACCCTCCCCTTGCAAAGGGGAGGGAACAAGATTTCTAGTCTTTTCCCTTGAAAAGAGCAATTGAGGAGGATCTCTTAGTGCAGAAAATAATTCTTAAATGGTTTCTTAAAGTTGTTAATAGCTGTTTTTATTAGGTTTTGCAACGCGCTCTGATCTTGCCTCGTTAGTCTTCACAAATGTATGTGGAAGAACTCGATTTAGATTAGCAGACTTTAGCAGTTCGTTCCATTCCCCGACAATTTCAGCTTTTTTAGGGTTATCTTGCAGGGCTTCAGCCAGAGCTTGCACTGTTTCATACCAAATGCCCTCTTGAGCAAACAATGCTGCACGCTCTACAGGCAGTGAAACTCCTTTAAGTTGAGTAACTAAATTCTGGTTAGGTAAAACCCTTCTCATGGTGCCAACTACCTTTAACTCTTGTAAATTTTCAATTTTAGGAACCCTTGAAAACTCCCATGCATAGTTTGTATCAAGTTTTAAGCCCTGTACATGCTCAGGAATCTTAAAAGCAATGATGCCTGCCTTACTTTTAAGATAAAAAGTTGCTCTGTAGATTCTTTTACCTTTCGCAAACTTAATATCATCCTCCCACAACGTGAAGGATACTTCCCCATCTAATTCTGGGATCAGGAAATAAATCGTGGGACGCTCTGAAATCGTTTGGGGGACTGGAGCAGTTTTTACTTCCAAATCTGGCACTAGACCAATTAGACAAACTTTTTCATTAGTACAACCTGCACTACGAGTAGCACCAGGCGTTGAGACTATGGGAGTACCAAGATTGCTAGGTGGGACATAACGAACTCTGCGTGACTGGGCTTGAGCTGAAGGTGTAAAAAGATTCAGGGACAATGGCAAAGCTACTGAGCCCACAGCTAAGCAAGAGCAAGCCGATGCTATTAAAATCTTTTTTGATGCAAATTTTGGGAAAAACATGATGCGATCGCCTCTAGAAAAGTGATCTGTATGGGTATGGTTCCAGCTTAGCTCATCACCATAATACCCACGAGATAGTTAGATACTAATAAAGAATGCATTTGTTATCAAAAAGTTGCTATAGACATTCGACTTAACTTTTGATAATTATTTCGGCACAATTAAATATAAAACCCTCAAAAAACATACCGCTCGTGCAACAAGGGTACGATTTTTTGTTCAGTTTTTTAATTATACCGATGTACTTTTCAAAAACAATTTTATTGAAAGTCCGCTGTCGGTGGACTTTCAATAAAATTGTTTTTAGCGGTAAAGCGTATTATGATAATTAGAAAAATTTATTAAAATTGTTGCAAAACTATGGATATCTTGTCTTTGGGTTGGTTTAGTCTACTTGGCATGTTTACACTTTCGATCGCTTTTGTCGTCTGGGGACGTAACGGTCTATAAGAATTAAGAAAGGGGCGCTTCGCGCCCCTTTCTTAATTCTCACCGATTAATGTAAAAGCTGCCCAATTCAGTGGATCGGGATACTTAGTTTTGGTAGCAAGCATGGCATGACGGATGGCTTGCGCTTTGTTCGGTTCGGTCTGAAATTTTTTATAAAACTCGGTCATTAGCAATGCTGTTGGCTCATCAGGAACAGCCCATAGCGACACGACAACACTGGGCACTCCCGCGCTAATTAGCGATCGCGATAGTCCAATCACACCATCGCCAGTTAATAAGCCCTGTCCAGTTTTGCAAGCACTTAGTACCACCATCTCCGCATTCAGTCGCATCGTCACTATTTCGCTAGCCGTCAAAAATCCATCATCAGTTGAGCTAGGAGCAAGGGCGATCGCACCAGGGATATCGCCTTTACGATATTCCTCTAATAATCCATGGGTAGCGAGATGGACAAAACGGGCAGATTTCATCTTATTGACAACTTCTACTTTGGTCGCATTGTCACCTGTCAAAAAAGTAGTATTTAGCAAAGATGCGATCGCTTTTGCCTCTTTCTCAGCTCCTAATAGAGGTATTAACTGAGTTGGTGGATTTCCGAGACTAGGCATAGTGGGATTGCCAACTATAAGAACTTCCTGCAAATCAACTTTTTTTACTTGTTGTCTAAGTTGGTGAGTAAAATCGAGAACTTGAATGGCAGGTGCAATTTGAACTGTATGTTTCTCAATTAGAAATTGATCTTTAGGATTAATTAGAGCCGCAAATGGAACTAGAAAAAGCAATCCTTGGGGCAAGAAAATCACTCTGGTATTTGCGTCTTTAGGCAACAAGTCTTGAATTGGCTGAATTAGAACTGCATATAGTTGCTTGAGTTCTCCATACTTCTCTAATACCTCCTTAGGATCTCGAACAATTCCATTTGCATCGTTAAACAAGCTGCGAATATCCGCAACCAAATCCACTATGGAAACATCAGATTTTCTGAGATCAACCTCGCGAAACGCGATCGCACCCGAAGGCTGCACTACCCAAATATAGAGCTTGATAAATTCACCCTTAAGCTTTCCCTGACCGATAAAGCTAGGATCAGCAATCAAAGAATATTCCACCATTACCGCATTCTGTTGTTTTGCTATACGACGAATATCGGCAATACTAACAGGTGCTAAAGATGGAATAATGGCTTCATTTTTCTGTGCTGATTTTGGTGCAGAACTTGAGCTAACGCGACGAGAGAGAAGCTCGGCAAAGGCACGGGCGCGACCACGTTCAGCGATTTCCAGCGCCTCCTCAGGCTTCCCCTGAGCAACCATAATCTGTTGCAACAAATTAAAAGCATGAAGCTGTGTATCAAAAATCGAAACCTTATCACCATCACTTAAGTTAGAGCGCAAAGACTCCAATAAGTTTAGGCTTTTCATAAACTTCTGCTCAGCTTCGGCATACTTTTGCGATCGCCAAAGTGTATAGCCCCAATTAGCCAAGGTCATGGCTTCGAGACGGCGATCGCCGATTTGTTTGGCTAGTTGCCAGCTTTGCTCTTGCAAAGATAGAGCTTTGTCGTATTCTCCCAAAAATACATAGGCTAACCCCAAACCACCGACTGCGGCTCCTTCAAGACGAGGATTTTTAAGTTCTTTGGCAACGGTTAATGCTTGCTCGTAATATGGAATTGCTTCTTTATATTTGCGCTGAACATGATAATTAGAGCCGATATTGTTAAGTGCATTTCCTTCCGCTTCTCGAAAACCAATTTTTCTCGCATTATTAAGACTTTGCTGATAATACTTGATTGCTTGTGGATATTCTTCTTGTGTACCTGCGATCGCACCTAAGCTATTTAGTAAAGAAACAATTCCATTTCCATTCCCGACCGCCTTGGCAATTTTAAGACTACGCTGAAAAAAACTCTCGGCTATACGGTAATTGCCAAGGTCATAGTGAATATTACCAAGACTAGCCAGAACCTGTCCTTCTCCTTGCTGATCGTTTAGTTCTTTTCTAATCGCTAATCCTCGGTTTTGCACTTCCAGCGCTTTGGCATAGTTTCCGACTACGCGATAGTTGTTACCCAGATTTCCGAGGGCATTAGCTTCAGTGCGGCGATCGCCTAGACTTTGTGCTAAAGCTAGCAATTGCTGTGAGTAAGCGATCGCTTGTTCATATTTGCCTAGCATTTTTGATGCTTCTGCTAAGGTCTCAAGGACATTTATTGCGCCCTTAGGAATGAGAATTAAATAACTTGTGCAAATGAGGATAGAATAAATAAGAAAAGAAGGCTTAATTATGTACTATTGCGAAGAGATTGAATCAGAGATGGTGAAGTTTTATATTTCGCTAAGCGAG
>JBIKYZ010000039.1:0-26056 GCA_044354985.1 Pseudanabaena sp.
GTGACAATTATTGGCATAATGGGTTTAGGGATAATGATTTGTTTTCGGTTGAAAGTTGAAACTCTCATTATCCCTTTTCGCTTAATCCCGCTCTTTCTTTGCTTCAATCTTGTCCAAAGTCCAAGTTCGTGAAAGTATTCGTTATAAAGTTTGGTGATGCCCCATTGTTTGCTTTCCATTTGCTCAGTGCGATATTGATGGAGTTCTTGCATGGCGGCGCGGATTTGCTGGACAAGACCCTCACCCCCAGCCCCTCTCCCTAGGGGAGAGGGGAGCAAAGAGGATATTTGAGTAAGGGTTTCTTCTGGATGGTCGAGAATAGCTTGATTGGAGAAACGAATTACGTTAAATCCGTGGGATTGCATCCATTGATCGCGGTCGCCATCACGTTCTTGTTGATTTTGATGGATGTCGCCATCGAGTTCGATGACTAGTTTGGCTTCATGGCAGTAGAAATCTGCGATGTATTGCCCAATATTGTGCTGGCGGCGAAATTTTGCTTCAAATAAACGGCGATCGCGTAAACATTCCCACAATACTTTTTCCGCAGGTGTCTGCTTTTGGCGAAGTTCCCGCGCTCTCTGCAAAAGAACTTGAGGAATCTGTCGTTCTCTACCTGCAAGTTTATTGCCTTCACTCCTAGGAATCTGGGGGTTTTCACTTGCAAGTATCTTGCCCTCACCCCTGCCCCTCTCCCTAGGGGAGATGGGTTCTGAGTCTTGCTCCCCCTCTCCCCTAGGGATTTGATGATCTTCATTTGCAAGTTTATTGCCCTCACCCCTGCCCCTCTCCCTAGAGGAGATGGGTTCTGAGTCTTGCTCCCCCTCTCCCCTAGGGAGAGGGGGCTGGGGGGTGAGGGCAGGAAATGGGAATGTCTCGAAACAAGTTGTATTGGTATAGCGAGTTCTATCTTCTAATGTTGAACTTTGAGCTTTTACCCATAAGCGGTGTAATTTTGATGTGAGGATGCCTAAAAGATAAAAGTCATCTGATGCAACAACTTTAACTGAGTTATTTGGCAACCAATCAGTTTTACAAGGAATAAATATGAACCATTTAGAGTGTGCTGGAACAGCAAAATAACATTTTAAATGTTCTAATGCTTTTCTCATTGCTGGTCTTGATCGCCCATGTAGCCACCAAAGCTCTCTCCTTGATAATTCTTTATTCTTATCACGCTCAGGCTTTACATATTTTTTGATGTGTTCAAAAGGCAACTTATAGTTACTTGCATCTTCAAGATTCATATCATTAAAGTCAATAATCCATCTACGAGGAAATCCGTTAACCTCTTTAGTTAAATCATCAGCACTTACTAATAATTTAAGAACTTTTTCATTCTTAGGGTTTTCTCTCTTCCATAAATCAACCTCTGATTCTGAGATAAAAAATCCTTTTGCAGATGGTTCAATTGCTTGAAAACAATAATTCATATTGTTTTCAAGCTTGACAGCATTGACAACATCAGTATTTTCTTTTAATGAAGAACTAACAAAGCTTACTAAAGCATGATCTAGCTTTATTTCTCTAAGTTTTTGTTTACTCCAATTAACAATACTTACATGAACTGAAGCTTCTCCTGACCATACTTGAGTAGAAATTGCATCATGTATATATCCCCCATTCTTAGTAATGTATTGAAGGCTTGCTTCACGGGAAACTCCCTGACTAATCGAGTTGGTTCCAACTAAACCAACATAACCATTTTCTGTTATATGATCGTGCGCTAATCGAAACCAATAAGTACAAAAATCAGCTTTTCCTTTAACGTCTGCAAACTTTTTAAAGACCCTTTCAGCGTAAGCATCCCCTAATTCTTGACGCATACGATATCCACCCAAAAATGGGGGATTGCCAATAATTGCATCAGCATCAAACCAATCAGAAAACAAAGCATCCTGACAAACAATATTTTTATCTAACGTATCCAAAGGTAAAGCAGGTTCAAATAGACCATGCTTATCGATCGCCACCTTCCGAGCGATCATCAAAGTCACCCTAGCCAACTCAACCGCAAACGGATTTATATCCATACCAAAAAACTGATTAGGCGTAACTAACCCCATTTGCACTTGCTGCGATTTTTGTCTAGAAGCCAACTTAGCAAGCAACATCACCTCGATCCGCTTTAGCTCTTGGTAAGCAAGGTATAGGAAATTTCCAGACCCACAGGCAGGATCTAAAACTCGATAAGCCTGTAACTCCAACTGCAAAGAATTGAGATCGGCGATCGTGTTAGCCGCCTCGATCTTCTCTTCCCAATACCGAGTGATTGTCGGTACAACAATCTTCATGATGTCCACTTCAGACGTGAAGTGCATCCCCCTTGCATGACGTTCCTTAGAGTCTGAAGTAGCCTCAAAAATACTGCCAAAAATAGCAGGTCTAATTTTGCCCCAATTTTCCCTAGCCGCAGTATCTAAAATTTCTAACTCATTCCTTTCAAGGTCGATCGCATGAATCTCTGTGAATAAGCCCCCATTAAAATAATCAACACCTTTATAACGACCTGCTGGGGTAATCCCCTTATGGTTCATCTCTTGGAATAAACCACCCAAAAGATCGTAACTACTTGCCCCACTAATACAATCTTGCACACAGGCAATAAACAAATCATCAGGTAATAGACCCCGATCCTCTGCAAACATGGCTAACACACATTGCAAAATAAACTTTTGAGCAATTAACTCCGTAAACCCATCTTTAGCAGCTCTAGCCTTAAGTAACCTGTAAAGCTCACCCAAACGCTTAGCCGTGTTAATCGTCACCTCTACTTGGTTATTTCTAAATACAGGTGTCGTATTGACCGCAATCTCCATAAAGCGAAATGCACTAGACCGACTAGGCAAATCAGCTATCGCAACAGTATCTACAGGCGTATCGACTTGCAGATTAAAGTCATAAATCCAAAACTCATCAAAATTGCAAAGGACTACATATCTGGGGCGATCGGGTACAAGATAAGTCCAATATTGAAAAGCTTGCGAGTAATGCTTATTGAGATCCTCTCCCCGCTTTTTCATCTCAATCAAAACGCCGCCCTTACTATTACTCTCAGGACGTTTCCAGACTAAATCCGCAAAGCCAGTCTTACCCTTAGCACTACCCTTTTTGACTCTTTGCTCATACACCGCACCCGCCTCAATCGCCCCCTTATGGTGAAAAGCTTGAAAAAAGCGATCTAAAAATATCTGTGATTCTGATTTTTCATCACCCTTTAAAGTGGAATGGAAGTTAACAAAATCTTGCAGAGGTTCGGACATTTTTTAATCCCAATATCGTATGGACTAAATCTTAGATTTAGCTAAGGTATACCATACTACTGTCACACCAAGATTTAGGCTAGATATTTTCTTAGGTGTCTTGATCACTAAGTCTCTACTCACAGCTTTCGACTGGTAATGCGATCGCCTTTGGATCTTCGATAAAAATCCTTCGGAATTCTCGCCTATGACTGAGTAGAAAACCATCACCCCCCAAAAAGTGGTAGTCCTAAAAAGGAAAGTATCTAAAGAGTTAATGATATGCGGCGCTTTGCGTCGCCTATCATTAACTCTTTAGCACTACCATTTCGTTAAACTTTTGGATATAGCTTCATTAACGCTTGCACCTGTTCGGCATGATAAGAACTGCGCGTAAGCGGCGAAGACACCACTTGCAAAAAACCCATTGCTTCACCAGCAATCCGCCATGCTTCAAACTGCTCAGGCGTTACGAATTCATGCAAAGTCAAGTGTTTTGCTGAAGGTTGTAGATATTGACCAATGGTAATAATATCGCAATCAACTGTTCGCAAATCACGCATCACCTCCAAAACCTCTTCGTAGGTTTCGCTCATTCCCACCATAACACCTGACTTGGTATACACCCAAGGCGCAATTTCACGAGCGCGTCGTAATAGTTCTAAACTACGTTGATATTCTCCCTGTGGACGCACTCGCCGATAAAGCCTTGGCACAGTCTCCGTATTGTGATTAAGTACATGAGGTCGCGCTGCCAGAATCGTTTCTAATGCTTCCCAATTAGAGCAAAGATCGGGAATAAGAAGTTCAATTGTTGTTTGTGGCATCAACTTACGAATCTCTTCGATGCATCGCACAAATTGAGAAGCACCTCCATCTGGCAAATCATCTCGATTAACAGAAGTAACAACGACATGCTTAAGCTTCATCCGTCGCACTGCTTCTCCCAAATTAATTGGCTCCATCGGATCGAGAGCTTGAGGCTTTTTCTCAAAGTCAATATCGCAGTAAGGACAAGCACGAGTACAAGCTGGCCCCATAATCAAAAATGTGGCAGTACCTTGGTTAAAGCATTCGCCAATGTTTGGACAAGATGCTTCTTCGCACACAGTATTTAGCCCCAAGTCGCGCAAGACTTCTTTAACATTTCCAACGCGCTCCCATTGTGGGGCTTTAACTCGCAACCAATCTGGTTTGACTGCCATATTTACAATTACCTAGATTTCTAGCCTATGCAGTTCATGCAATTTTTATAACATTTCATATTCTAACATTAGCGCGAGTTAAAGATACTTTACAGCGCTTTACGCTATAAAGTAGACCTTGAGAGAATGGCTGCGCCCCCTTTCTAAAAGCCAAAAAAAATCCAGAAGTGAAATGTCACTTCTGGAAGATGTAATAAAACAGCTCAACAGTTAATATCTGTACAGACAAATAAAATCCCCATTTTGCAGCTACCTAAATAACTGTAAAAGTTTTAAGTATATTTAATAAGACAACATATCAAATATGCTTAGCATAAGAAATATTACTTTTTAAAGAAGTTTATAAATAAACCCACATTTTTTCATATTGCCACGGTGAACGCCGTTTATAGAAGAAATAAGGATCTATATATAAAAATGCTAAAAAAGTGACCTATAGAAAAATCGAGATTTATGTTTGCTCTGACTAGGCTGATAAAAATTTATCTACATCCAGCCAATGCAACTTCTCTTTCTTCGGGTGGTTTTAGACTAGGGAACAAGAAGTGATTTTCCTCAACATACTGTGCTCCAAATAGTCCTTTTTCCGCCCAGAAGTATCGATCTGTTGTATGCTCGTTACGTCTTACAAGCAACAGTGCTGGTGGAAGAATGCCATGTGTATGAATGTACTTTCGTGCAGCCGTCACAGGCTTGTCTTCACCGCTATCGATACTAAATTGAGGAATATGTTCTAGGATTTTGCGCCCTTCTTGGCGACGTCTACTTTTGCGCTTACGTCTCCTTGCCAAATTGATACCTCCTAATTTAGACCCTGAAATGCGATCGGGATTACAAAACATTGTTATTATAGCTAGGGTCAATAAAAAATTTCAACTTTTCTTTACAAATTTTTGTCACTAGACCTTTTCTGCGCTATAGGCAAATATAGATTTAAGCCCCAGAAGCTATAGACAGTGAGAGATAGATATCTTTATTTTGATTTAGCGATCGCTGTAACGAACTTGACATTAATTTGCTGCAAAGTGGTTTAGAGCTTCGGCAAAATCTCGAACCCCCCGAAACTGTCGGTATACTGAAGCAAATCTCACATATGCAACCTCACTAACATCTTGTAAATATTGCAGCACCATCTCACCAATTTCCACGCTCGAAACTTGATGGCAGTCGCGGACTTGGAGTTGCGCTTCGATTTCGTCAATAATTGATTCTAGGGTTGTTTGTGATACCCCTGTCTTTTCGCAAGCTCGAATCATGCCACGCAAAAGCTTAGATCGATCAAAGGATTCGCTAGCTCCATCCCGTTTCAAAACTGTAATTGGTACAAATTCGATGCGTTCGTAAGTAGTAAACCGACGATGACAATTAAGACATTCGCGTCTGCGTCGAATACTACAGCCTGCCTCTGCCGAACGAGATTCTAAAACACGGCTATCAGTATGCTGACAAAACGGGCAGAGCATGACATATCTCAAAAAATGGTTTATAGAACTTAGATAGAGCAATGCTTTACCCTATCTATAACAACTGTAAATTATAGTGGGCAGTTTCGCCCAACCAGAAGATTTTTGCCCAGCAATTCTCATTAAAAAAATCGTTTTTTGAAAGCCCACTGTAGGTGGGCTTTCAAAAAACGATTTTTATACCAATTCACAAAAGTGTCGCAACACTTCTGTGAATTATAGCTGTCGCCATTCTTGTTAGGACATAAAACCCAAATAGTGAGAGGCGGCGCGAAGCGCCGCCTCTCACTATTTGGGTTTTGATTTGTCTTGATAAAAGTGGCTAAGGCTATAAAACCCAAACCCAGCAAGGATTTTAAAAGCACGAAAGGGCGTAGCCCTTTTGTGCTTTGGTATTACTCGGAAACTATGGGGTGTGCCCCAATGACAACCATTTTAGAAGTTTGGGCTGGCAATAAAGTGGCTGATCTTTGCAATATGTCTGAGTGTCATAAGCCATCAGGGAATCAGGATTGATCGGGGCAATGTACTTCAAGTTAGCTCTGACGTAGCATTCGCCTAGTTGCTCAAAACTAGCAGGCTTAGCTGGGTAAGCTAACTCATTCTGTGAACCCTTGACCCTTAGCCAAGGAGAGCCATCACTATCTATGATAATCGCGTCACTAGCAGGCTCAGGAGGTTCAGCTCTACTCAGACTTGGGTTTCCCTTAAAAACTGCCGTAACGATCGCACCTCTTAAAATTCGAGATCTAATCTGTCCATTCGGCGTGTATCGACAATTTAAATCATAGTTTTCTGCACCAGATCCCATCGGCTGCACGACTAGCCATTTGCTGATGGTATAGAAACCACGATTACCCCGTTGAAAGGCGGATCTAAAGTCTCCACTACTATCAGGATTAGGTACTTCAGCAACTTGCGCGATCGTTGGATGAGGACTCAACATTACAAAACTGATTGAGCTTGCGGTTATTAATTGGAGAAATAGGTTACGCAAATTTAACCCCATATTTTTATCCTTTTAAAAAACTAAGATGAGCAACGATATAAAGTAGCCATGCGTTCAAGATTTTTGTTAGTATCGCGTAGCAAAAATGGCAAGTGCCCAACAGGTGGAGATTTGAAATTGGGCTGACGACCTTCGAGATATTCCCATCGTGAAGTTTTGCGATCATAGGTAGTATCGATCGCTAGTTCACCAGATGGACTGAACCAACCAATATTTTCGTATGTTTTACGAATATCTTTAGCAAAATCTTCATAAATCTTTTTCTGAGCAGTTAATCCTTGCTTGCCGTTACTTGCCTGTGTCCATAACTGATCGATTAGAACCAGATCCGCGCAAGTAATTTTATTAAACTCATCGGGGTGAAATGTTCCGTCACGCTCAGACTGACTGCCTGAAGCTTTGAGAAGTAATAAATAGGTTTCTTGATCTGCTGCTTTCCAGTTTTTTTCTTTGAGATAGATACCTAATTGCCCATAGTTAGCCTTGCGATCTGATATAGGTACGGCTGAAGGCTGAACTAAAGGAGAAGGTGAAGTCTCAGGTGTGGAGACAGAAAGACTGGGGGTAGGACTAAGGCTGTTAATTGGCAGGTTATTGCTTTTAAGAGGGTTCCATCCTGTACTAAACAGGTAAATTCCACCAGTTAATGCTAACAAGGCGATCGCAGATGGCAATAATAGAGAAATTGACTTAATCTCTCGATCATCAGTAATTCGAGGAGAAGCTGTACTTAATCTTGGTAGTTTCGCGATGTCTTTTAGAACTTCATCAACAGTCTGATAGCGATCGCGTGGATTACAGCGTGTCATCCTGTCTAAAACAGTAGCAAATTCACGGCTAACTTTGGCATAGCTGCGCCAAGTAATCTCGTTATCGCGATCTCTCGGAAACTGGCTAGGGTGCTTACCTGTAAGAGCTTGCAGAGCCAACATCCCCAAAGAATAGATATCACTACTTGATACAGATTGACCGCGCTCTTGTTCGTATGACATATATCCAGGCGTACCAATTGGCAATGTCACCTTGGCTTTATGATGGGCGCTAGCGACTTCCATTTGGACTTGCTTGACAGTGCCAAAATCAATCAATACCAGTTTGCCATCGCTATGACGACGAATTAAGTTACTCGGTTTGATATCGCGATGAATGACATTGTATTTATGAACAAATTGCAGTATTTCTAATACTTCTTTGATGATTTGAGCAACTCGTGCCTCTGCCATTTGGCTACCAGGAGACATTTCCTTGCTGAGCGGATGTCCTGCGATAAATTCTTGAACGAGATAGAATTCTTTATTCTCTTGGAAATATGCATATAGTTGGGGAATGAGATCATGCTTTCCCAATTCTTGTAATGTTTCGGCTTCGGCTTTAAATAGTTCCAGAGCCTTCTGGGTAAAAACAGGATCATCAATCGTGGGATTAAGATGTTTGACCACGCATTGAGGATTTTTGGGCAAGCGTGTATCTTCAGCAAGATAAGTTTGCGAAAAACCTCCCTCAGCTAATTCTCTGATAATACGATAGCGTCGATCAAGTAGCTTGCCTAACATATTGGCATTATACAGTAATTTTCGATCAAACAAACCCACACAAAGATTATTGAAAGCATTGATTTGCAACGCTTTCAATAATCTTTGTGTGGGTTGTTATAGTCTTAAGATTTCGCTAAAGCTTCTGGTGCTAGGTTTATATTTATAGTGATTTTCATTTTGCCGTAGGCAAAACAAAAACTCAAAATTTTACTGGGATTGAGTTTTTGTTTTCAAATGAGTTATGTACCCATTTGAAAACCGCTATACGAGGAATTAATAGGAGTAGACCAGCATGGCATCACTTCACCAGCCACTATGGGCATTGTCCTTTGAAGAAGTCTACGAATCTCTTGGCACTGCAGCTGATGGATTATCGCAAATAGAATCGCGATTAGAGAAATTTGGCGCAAATGAATTGCCTGAACCTGCTCATCGTCCTTTGTGGCTGCGGTTTGCTGATCAATTAACACATTTTATGGCTCTGCTACTTTGGATCGCAGGAATTCTTGCCTTTATTTCCCGTACTCCTGAACTCGGTTGGGCAGTATGGTCAGTGATCTGGATTAATGCCATCTTTAGCTTTTGGCAAGAGTTTCAAGCCGAAAAGGCTCTATCAGCTCTCAAAAAAGTTTTACCGATGCAAGTAAAAGTTTATCGAAACGGTGAACTAAAGCAAATTCCTGCGAGAGAACTGGTGCGTGGCGATGTAATGCAACTGGAAGAAGGCGATCGCATTTCCGCAGATGCGCGATTGATATCAGCAGAAAGTTTGTATCTAGATGTATCTGTAATGACGGGAGAATCTTTACCCGTTTCACGAAGTCCTTATCCAGTGAGGTTGCGCGAGACAGTCTCAGTGCGTGGCGGTAAAACGATGCTACGTCAAGGCGAACAGCCGATGCAGGAAAAAGTGAATCCATCAGAAATAGCCAACCTTGTGTTGGCTGGCTCAACGGTTGCCGCAGGACGAGCAGTGGCGGTTGTCTATGCAACAGGAGCAGAGACTGAGTTTGGACAGGTTGCCCATTTAACTACAGAGATCAAGCGTGAACCGAGTACGCTAGAAATTCAAGTAGCTCGGATTGTGCGAATTATTACTGCGATCGCTCTTGGTATGGGTGCAACTGTATTTGCGCTCAGTTATTTTCTAATTGGGATGGATGTGACTGAGAGCTTTATTTTTGCGATCGGGATTATCGTGGCGAATGTCCCTGAAGGTTTATTGCCGACAGTAACACTTGCCCTAGCCCTTGGCGTGAAGCGAATGGCTAGGCGCAATGCCCTTGTGCGAAGGCTCTCAGCTGTAGAAACCCTAAGCGCAACTACAGTGATTTGCACTGATAAAACTGGCACATTAACCAAAAATGAAATGACGGTACGCTATCTTTGGTTACCGACAGAATCAACAGCTTCTGAGCATCCATATCCTCAATCGGATGATGTTAATAATGTCTTAAAAAATGGACTTATTGAAGTCACTGGCGCAGGTTACGATCCCACTATTGGAAAGGTAAATATCCCCGCAGATTCTGAAACTGCATGGAAAGCCAAGGTTTTGCTGATTGGTTCAGCACTTTGTTCTAATGCGCGTTTGGTACATCTGAATGCCCCCAGTCGTTGGCAAGAAATTGGTGATCCCACTGAGGCGGCTCTATTAGTAGCAGCAGGAAAAGCAGAACTAAATTTAGAAGATCTGCAAAAGCAATATCCACGTTTACGAGAGCTTCCTTTTGATTCACGTCGTCTAATGATGACAGTGGTATTAAATTGGCAGGATTCGGAACTATGGTCGAGTAAATCCCCAAATCTTGCCTTTACAAAAGGCGCACCACTGGAAGTTCTCAAACATTGTCATTTGATTTTGCGCGATGGACATTCTCAAGAATTAACTCATAACTATTGGGATGAGGTCGTTAAAGCTAATGATGATTTGGCTAGGCAAGGATTTCGGGTGCTGGGACTGGCGGCGCGTCAAGGTGGTCAAGAGCTACTAGATCTCAAGGCTCAGGACTTAGAGCAAGATCTGATCTTTATTGGGTTAGTTGCTATGTTCGATCCCCCTCGTGATGAAGTGCCGAAGGCGATCGCTCAATGTCATCAAGCGGGCATCAAGGTCACAATGGTTACAGGAGACTATGGACTCACTGCGGAAGCGATCGCCCGTCAAATTGGGCTGGTTAGCGACAAAGTGCGTGTAGTCACAGGTGAAGGGATGGAACATCTTTCGGACGCACAACTAAAACAAGTAGTGAAATATCGCTTCGGTCTAGTATTTGCAAGAATGTCGCCTGAACATAAATTGCGATTGGTACAAGCATACAAAAATATCGGTGAAATTGTGGCGGTAACGGGAGATGGGGTGAATGATGCTCCAGCCTTGCGGGCGGCGAATATCGGAATTGCGATGGGTCAAAATGGAACAGATGTCGCAAGAGAAGCAGCGGATATTGTCTTGACTGATGACAACTTTGCCACGATTGTCCTGGCGATCGAGCAGGGTCGGGCAATTTATCAGAATATTCGCAAGTTTATGACCTATATTCTTGCCTCAAACGTACCAGAGATTGTGCCGTTTTTAGGTATGGTTGCTTTCAAGATTCCTCCCGCATTGACAATTTTACAAATACTTGCCGTGGATTTAGGCACAGACATGGTTCCAGCCCTAGCGCTAGGAGCAGAGACTCCCGAATCAGGAATTATGGATCGTCCACCCCGTCCTAAGCAAGAATTTCTACTTAATGTTCCTTTACTACTTCGAGCTTATCTATTTCTAGGTATGATCGAAGCAGTTCTATCGATCTTAGGATTCTTTATTGTTTGGTGGAGTTACGGATATTCTCTAATAGATTTGCAACAAGTCACACCGATGATTCTCTCTCATACTGCCGACCCAACAGTTACTGCCATCTATCGCCAAGCGACAACTATGACTCTTGCGGCGATAGTTGCTTGTCAAGTTGGCAATCTATTCGCTTGTCGTTCTTCTTGGAGTTCTATATTCCGTCAGTCACTGTCAAATAATAGTTTGCTATGGTTAGGAATTACGGTTGAATGCGTTGCACTCTTCGCATTTATCGACTTTCCACCATTCAGACAAGTATTCGGAACTGCTTCCTTAGCAAATTGGCATTGGTTGATTTTGCTAATCTGTCCACCGCTCTTGATTGCTATAGAAGAAATTCGCAAACTATTTCTGCGTCGAAATCAAAGGAAGCATTTGCGATCGCTATGATTATAGCGATCGCAAATAACCGCTGTTCTAAAAACAAAAAAAGTGGCGGCGCGAGCGAAGCGCCGCCACTTTTTTTTGGGGTTTTGATTTATAACTTATTTATACCAATACACAGAAGTGTGGCACCACTTCTGTGTATTAAGAAGCAAACCCTGTAAGGGTTTTAAAAACACAAAAAGGCATAGCCTTTTTGTGTTTTGGTATTACTGCAATATATGATTTTTTTATGGGATATTTAATCGATGAATATCGATAAATGCTGCAACCATCAAATAGCGAGTAAGCGCTTTGCGCCTACTCGCTATTTGATGGTTGCGATAAATACCATACAATAGCTGTAGGTAGTAAAAGCTGCCCTGTCATCAGTAATTCTCATTATGAAACCAATTTTGATAATGAGAATTGCTACCTGTCATGTTTTATCTCCCACTCAAGGAGTGGGCTTGCCTATCCCTGTATTTATATTTAACAAGTCATAATCCGAGAAAATTTATGTCTATTCAAGTTTATGGCATACCCAATTGTGGGACCTGCAAAAAAGCGATCGCTTGGTTAGACAATCAAGGTATTGCCTACGAATTTATCAATACCAAAGACTATCCACCATCTCGAACCGCGATCGCCGAATGGGTAAATGCATTAGGGGAAAGAGTAATGCGAAACACCTCAGGACAATCCTATCGATCGCTTGGCACTGAAAAAGATACATGGTCACATATCCAATGGATTGAAGCCTATGCCAAAGATTCGATGCTGCTAAAGCGACCTTTATTTGTTAAAGATGGTAAAGCGATCGCGATCGGATTTAGAAATCCTGAAGAAATCAAGCAAAAATTAGCTTAAATGAGGCATCTTGTAATCACACATACTCATTCTAAAGAGTGATAGTAATTCCTATGTGAGCTAACGTAATATTAAATTAGTAAATTACGAATTACGAATTACGAATTGATAACTAGTAATTACTAATTCCTAATTTACTAATCGTTAGATTATCTCCAAAAAATTTAATCACATGGGTAAAAACAACAATGAGCCAAAGATTAAAGCGGTGGGAATCCCCACGCAATGAAGGTCGAAATGATAAAGGTAAGGGTGGATCTGCTCGCCAACGCCAAAAGAAAAAGCAAATGCAAATGCTTCGTAAGAAATTAAAAGCAGGAATTAATCCTAAACAAAAAAGAGATGGTGCTAGCGCCATCTCTTTTTTGTTTTTTGCCAACAGATTAATGCGAAACCACAGGAACCTGTTGAGCAAAGTCTGAATCTCCGACTTTGTTGTAATCAGTCTCACCAAAAATTGCATTTTCAAATTTGTAATGCTTGAATTCTAAAATGTTGCCTGAATTATCAGCCAAGAAAAAGGTTCGATGCTCTAAAGGAGTGTCCACAAAGCGAATTTTTGGTTTTTGGTAAAATTTAAGACGCTTATCATGGACTTTTTCTAACAGAGCCATCCAGTTATTTTCGGAATAAAAAACTAACCCGAAATGTCGCGGATAGATGCCACGTTGAGAATCAATATTCTCGTGATCAACATGCGCTACCAACTGGTGACCATACAAACTCATGATCAGCGAGACGCTTGACTCGCGTCCTGCCAAACAACCCAAACCATCAATATAAAAAGCTTTGGTGCTTGGAATATCTTTTACTGGAAATGCGAGATGAAAGAGGATCTTGGTCATGTTGCCGTATTTTCTAGCATAAGTTTGGTGCGCTTGAGTTTATCAGGAACTTCAATCGGATATTTCCCAGTAAAACAAGCTGTGCAAAAATGCGTGGTATCAATTTGTGTCGCTTTTAACATTTCGTCGTGACTGAGATACGCAAGCGTGTCAACCTCAATCTGTTTGGCGATCGCCTCGACAGAATTGTGTGAAGCAATCAAATGATCTTGCGAGTCAGTATCAATACCATAAAAACAAGGGTGAGTAACGGGCGGCGAAGAAATACGCATATGTACCTCAATTGCACCAGCTTCACGCAATGCTCTTACTATTTTACGACTCGTCGTTCCCCTTACGATCGAATCATCGATCACAATTACCCGTTTACCCTGCAAAACATCCTTGAGTGTATTGAGCTTCATGCGGATGCCTGACTCTCGCATCGCTTGGGTTGGCTGAATGAAAGTCCGCCCTACATAGCGATTTTTAATCAAAGCCTCACCATAAGGAATGCCTGACTCTCGTGAAAATCCGATCGCCGCAGGAATACCCGAATCTGGGACACCGATTACTATATCAGCTTCCACAGGACTCTCTCTAGCTAATGCACGACCAATTTGCAGTCTGTAAGTATAAAGGCTTTCGTCATGCATCACACTATCAGGTCTTGCAAAATAGATCATCTCAAATACACATAGCTTTGGTTTAGCCTCCACCCACTGTAAAGATTGAATTCCATTCTTGATCGTGATGATCACCAGTTCCCCTGGAAGAACCTCACGCACATACTCAGCGCCAATAATATCTAAACCGCAGGTCTCAGATGACAATACATAAGATCCATCTTCAGTTTTGCCAATTACTAAAGGACGTACACCATAGGCATCTCTTGCTCCTACGATCATATTAGGGCTCGCCATTACTAAACTAAAAGCTCCATGGCATCGACGCAGCGCCGTTACGATCGCCTCTTGCCAATCTTTACCTTCTTCTATTGCCTCACCTACGGCAAAAGCTATCCCTTCAGAATCAGTTGTTGATTCGAGAGCATGTCCCTGAGCTGACAGTTCACCACGTAACTCTGTCGCGTTGACTAAATTGCCATTGTGAGCAAGTGAGAAATCACCCAGTCGCGTATTCACAACAATCGGTTGAGCATTGCAAACCTTACTCGAGCCTGTAGTCGAATAGCGGTTATGCCCAATCCCTAATGCTCCCTTCATTTCAGAGAGGATCGTTTCATTAAATACTTGGGCAACGAGTCCCATCGCTTTATGTGTATGGGTCTTACCATGCTGATCGTAGACGGTAATACCTGCTGATTCTTGCCCACGATGTTGTAAGGCATACAGTCCAAAATATACAAGTTTAGCAACATCCCCTTCTGCCGCTAATACCCCAAAAACACCACAAGCTTCCTGTGGTTTGTCGGTCTCAATTTCATTGTCATCATTAAAATCTAGATCTTCAAAATCTCTATGATTTATAAGGTTTTTAGGCATCTCATCAGCAAAAACAGAATGGTCAGAATGGTCTGGCAACATAGCAGTTATACGCAATACATTAGTTTGGGTAGAAGAGAAAAGCCCCTTCCTAGATCCTACCAGTGTTAAGCATTTCTTAACCAAAATTAATAATTCAAACCCAAAAGATAGAGTGCGCCGCGAAGTGGCGCACTCTATCTTTTGGGTTTGAATTTGTCCTTCTGCCCTGTAAACTTAATTACAAGGTTATGTAGTAAGACATAGCCAAACTTATATTTTGTTTTCTGGTTCTAAAGAAATTCTAGAACGTAACGAAGTCTTAATAGTTATAAAATTTAGGTAAATAGGTATTTCTACGCATGGATAGTACAATCAGTCTTGAGATTATTGAGGTCGTTGAACAAGCGGCGATCGCATCTTCTAAGTGGATGGGTTTGGGCAAAAAAGACGAAGCCGACGAAGCCGCAGTTGAAGCAATGCGCGAACGTATGAACAAGATTCATATGCGCGGACGTATTGTCATTGGTGAAGGTGAACGTGACGAAGCACCTATGTTATATATCGGCGAAGAAGTTGGTATCTGCACACAGGCAAACGCAGCCGAATTCTGCACAATCGAAGAATTACAAGAAATCGATATCGCTGTTGACCCTTGCGAAGGTACAAATCTTGTTGCTTATGGTCAAAATGGCTCGATGGCAGTTCTTGCTATCTCTGAGCGTGGTGGATTGTTCCAAGCACCAGACTTTTATATGGACAAACTAGCTGCGCCACCTGCGGCAAAAGGTCATGTCGATATCCGCAACACACCTACCAAAAATCTACAAATTCTTTCTGACTGTTTGGGTCGCGCGATCGAAGAGTTAGTCGTTGTCGTTATGGATCGTCCCCGTCATAAAGGCTTGATCTCGGAAATCCGTGCTGCTGGCGCTCGTGTACGTCTAATCAGTGATGGTGATGTATCTGCCGCAATTTGCTGTGGTTTTGCAGGAACAAACATCCATGCTCTGATGGGTATCGGTGCTGCTCCTGAAGGTGTAATCTCCGCAGCTGCAATGCGTTGCTTGGGTGGACATTTTCAAGGTCGTCTAGTCTATGACCCTGCCGAAGTTAATACTCCTGAAAGTGCTAGCTGGACTCGTGAAGGTAACTTGGCTCGTCTTAAGGAAATGGGCATCACCGATGGCGATAAAGTCTATGATGCAAACGAATTGGCTTGCGGTAAAGATGTCTTATTTGCTGGTTGTGGTATTACACCTGGCACTTTGATGGAAGGCGTACGTTTCTTTGCTGGCGGTTGCCGTACACAATCTTTGGTTATCTCAACTCAATCTAAGACTGCTCGCTTTGTTGACACCATTCACTTGACAAGCGACAAACCTAAAACGATTAATTTGCGCTAATTATTTAGAACTAAGTACTTGTACAGAATAAATTACCCCAACCCTTAAGGTTGCGCCCCGCAGGGGCACAACCTTAAGGGTTGGGATGTGTAATTAATTAAGTGTGCCTACTTACAAGCTCCGTAGGCTCTGACAATATTAACTGAAAAGGTGAGAGGCAGTGCTTTGCGCTGACTCTCACCTTTTCAGATTTATACCAATTCACGAAAGTGTAACATCACTTTTGTGAATTAAAAACCAAACCCTGTAAGGGTTTTAAAAGCACAAAATGGCTCTGCCATTTTGTGCTCTGGTATAAGGGGTTTAAAAGCACAAAGTGGCTCTGCCATTTTGTGCTTTGGGATGATAAAGAGTGTCAGCAGCTATATTACAGAACGTTAAGGAGTAATAAGTACCTACTACACTGGTAGCTATCTCCTGATAAGCTCTTCCCATAAGATAATTTTTTCTAGTCCTAAATAAGAAACGCATTTACGATATGAATATTGCAGTTGTTGGCTTGAGTCATAAAACGGCGACTGTGGAAGTACGGGAAAAGTTGAGTATTCCTGAAGATCGCATGGAAGCTGCGATCGCTCAACTAATGAGCTATCCGAGCATTGAAGAAGCTGCTATCTTAAGCACCTGTAACCGCTTAGAGTTGTATGTAGTTACTAGCGAAGCCGAAAGTGGTATTCGCGAAATTATGCAGTTTCTTTCAGAGTTTAGCCAACTACCTCTACAGTATCTACGTCGCTATCTGTTTATTCTGCTCCGTCAAGATGCCGTAACTCATCTGATGCGAGTTGCTTCGGGTTTAGATAGTCTAGTACTAGGCGAGGGACAAATTCTCGCACAGGTCAAAAACACCCATCGACTCGCCCAGCAACATAACGGCGCAGGTCGGATTCTCAACCAACTTTTTAAACAATCTCTGTCAGCGGGTAAGCGAGTTCGGACTGAAACCGAAATTGGAACAGGTGCGGTGTCAATCAGTTCTGCTGCGGTCGAGCTTGCCCAAATTAAATTACAAAATTTATCTGATAAGCACACGACAATCATCGGTGCTGGCAAAATGTCTCGCTTGTTGGTGAAGCATTTGATTTCCAAAGGGGCGCAAAAAATTGCGATCGTCAATCGATCTCGCGATCGCGCTGCGGCAATGCTCAAGGAATTTGAGACAAGTGATGCGGAGTTTGATATCCGTCCATTAGATCAAATGTTAGATTGTGTAGCAATTTCCGATCTTGTATTTACTAGTACAGCTTCGACTGAAGTGATTCTTAGCCGCCAAAATCTCGATGCGATCGCCCAAAATCACACTGGTTTGACCCTTATTGATATTTCTGTACCCCGCAATATCAGTTCTGATGTTAAAGAGTTGCCAAACACCAGAGCTTTTAACGTCGATGATTTGCAAGCAGTGGTAGCAGGAAATCAAGAAAGCCGTCGTCAAATGGCGATGCAAGCTGAGATTTTGCTAGAAGGTTGTGTTGCTGAATTTGATATGTGGTGGCGATCGCTAGAGACTGTACCCACGATCAGCAAGCTCCGTCAAAAGCTAGAAATCATCCGCGAACAAGAAATGGAAAAAGCTCTATCTCGTCTTGGTAATGACTTCGCGGACAAGCATCAAGATGTTATCGAGAGCATGACTCGCGGCATTATCAACAAGATCTTGCATGATCCGATGGTGCAGTTACGCGCTCAGCAAGACATCGAGACGCGCCGCCGTGCGATGCAAATGTTACAAGTACTTTTTGATCTAGATTCGCCTTCAAGTCAACTAAAAGAAGGGTAAATAAAAAAGCCGCCTCAAGGCGGCTTTTTTGTGACTACCTAATTACTCCAAAATTAGCGTTGTATGGCTTCGCCACGCAGCGCCAATTTTTTACTGGGAAGGAAATAGGTTGATGATGAGACAGCGATCGCGCTTCTAAAGACAGATTGTTTTTGAACCATAGACTAAAGTAAACTTTTGTTAAATGTAAAAACCTAAGTGATTCAACTTAATTTACATATTTATAAAAAATTTATTTTTAGAAATCTAGAAGGTAAAAAATGTCTGAAACTAAGGCATCTGGGTTTGGTCAAGTTTCTGGACAGCCCAAGAAGAAGAAAAAAGCGCCAAACAAGCGTGAGGCTGCTGCTAGTAAATATGATGAGATGAAGAGCAAGGGTTTGCCTGAGTTCAACATTTTTATCCGTATTAAGGGAAAGGAATGGGTTCCTGCGGGTTCGATGGCAGTGGAACGCAGTAATAAAATTAGTCAGGCAATTTTTCAACAGGAAGCGGAGTTATTGAAAAGCGCAATCCGTTTATATCCTATTTTGCGGAAGTTCAAAGATAATTTGGAATATGGCTATCGTCTGAAAGAGTTTCCTGATGAGGAAGTTACAGTTGCAGTTTTGCCTGATCCAACAATTGGCGATAGAGTGAAGTACGCTTTTGCTAAGGCTAAGGATTATTTCAACAGCATAACTAAAAAGAAATAAAACCCCAAAGAGAGTTGCGCCGCTTTGCGGTGCAACTCTCTTTGGCGAGTAGTTTCATTCACCTACCCTAACCTTCCCAGATTGAATTGCATCAAATACTGAGTGAATTTGATAAACCTCTTGATCGGTTAGCCCTGAATTCTCAAATAAAGCATTGAAAATTGCTTTACTAAAATATAAGTAACCTTTACGGCTAATCATCCCCGACTGCATAATACGATGAACAACTTCATCAAGACTAATTGAATTAGTTGAAGTCCCACGAGTAGTCTCTTCGGGCAATTTAAACTCAGAACTTTGTGTACTAGCATTAGCAAAACTAGGACTAGATAATCCAGAAACAGGCTGATTAGGAATCATCGGAGGATTTACAGACCTCCCCCTGTCAGGAAGACAACGATTAATTGCTGCTTTAAGCATCTCAGGATCAAATGGCTTGGTAAGGTAGTCATCAGCTCCTATTTCCATACATTTCATAACGCTATCCATTTCTTCGACCGCCGATATCATGATTACAGGAATGTCACGGAGCCTTGAATCTTCTTTCAAATATTTGAGAACTGCATATCCATCAATTTCAGGCATCATGATGTCTAATAGGATCAGATCATAGAGATTTGCTTGAATCATTGATAAAGCTTCTCTTCCATCACCAGCCATTGACAAATTAAAATCTCTTCTATGCAACCGCCGAGCAAGCATATCGCGATTTATTTCATTGTCATCAACAATCAATACTTGAAAATTTTGAATTCCCATTTTTGCCACCCACTATTTAAAATCTCAATGTTTGATTATTTGCCCGTTGACCATACTTTTACACGATTTCGCCCCTCTCGTTTAGCCTGATACAGTGCTAAGTCTGCTTCTTTAATTAATTGTTGAGATGTGGAAATTTGGATGTGAGGGCTGATAGTTGCTGTTCCTAAACTAGCCGTGACACAAGAATTTATCTGTGAAGAACTATGACTTATATCAAGATTTTCAATAGCAAAACGAATTTGTTCTGCACAAAACTCTGCTCCTAACTCATCTGTATCTGGCAAAATTATTGCAAATTCTTCACCTCCATACCTTGCTAACGTATCTCTCGGGCGTTTGATTACATGTGAAGCAGCGATCGCAACTTGACACAGACAGTCATCTCCCGCTAGATGCCCGTAGGTGTCATTATATTTCTTAAAGTAGTCTATATCAAATAATATGAGTGAAAGAGATTTCTTTTCTCTGTGGGCTGAGTTCCATTCCCTTTCTAGAACAGTATCAAAGTAACGACGATTGGCAATACCAGTTAATCCATCACGATGTGAAAGCGCTTCCAACTCATTTTTAACAACTTCCAAATCGTGATATGCGACAGCAAGTTCCTTATACGCAGCCTCTAGTTTCTGATTATTTAAAACTTCGCGATCGTGCAATATTTTCTTATCTAGACAGGCACTTACCCTTGCTTTGAGAAGGACTCGATCATATGGTTTGATCAAGTAATCTTCAGCCCCCTTTTGAATGCACGCAAGCATCATTTCTTTTTCGTCTAATGCTGAAATAATAATTACAGGAATCACTCGCGATTGGTAATTATCCTTAAGATGAGTTAATGTCTCTAAGCCATTCATTACTGGCATCATCATATCCAGCAAGATTAAATCTATAGAGTTTGAAGCAACAATTTCTAAACCACTTTTGCCCCCATCCGTCAACGTAATATCTGAATATCCTAAATTTTTTAAATGGCGAAAGAGAATCTCTCGATTCATCGGATCATCATCAATAACTAATAGCTTCGCATCACTAATTTCTGACATACTTTTTTAATAACTGCTCAATCTTTCCTAATAGTCGTGCAAATTCTATGGGCTTGGTATCGTAATCATCACAACCAGCTTCGATACCTCTCTCGCGATCGCCGACCATAGCATGTGCTGAGCAACCGATAATCGGAATATTTTGAGTAGCAGTTATTTGCTTCAAGCGCTTTGTAGCTTCCCATCCATCTAAAATTGGTAGACTCATGTCCATAACGATCAGGTCAGGTAGCTCTGTTTGAGCAGATACTACACCCGACTCACCATCAACGGCAACTACAACGTCAAAACCTCGGCGGATTAGTCTTCGTGAAAGCATATCGCGATTCATTTCATTATCTTCTACCAGCAGGATTTTGGGCATAGAGCTTCTTAGATAATACCTAAATTATTATAGTTTGGTAAATAAGGTAAAAGGCTCATTAAGAGAGCCTTTTACGTGCTTCGGCATAATCAAAAAAATAGAGATAAAATCTATACCGCCCACTATGCGGGCGGTATAGATTTTGGGGTTTTATATTTAATTGTGCATAGTACTTACCTTATTTATTTGCCCATTCCAAGCTGCTGAGCTTTTTGGTAAACCTTACCCTCAGTTAAAAGTGAAGGCGCAATTACCACTTCAACCTGTTGCATTTCTCGAATATTGGCAGCTCCGAGAGTACCCATGCTGGTCTTTAGTGCTCCTAAGAGGTTGTGAGTGCCATCATCAAGTCCCGCAGGTCCACGTAAAATTTGCTCTAGTGTGCCTGTTGTACCGACTCGAATTCTGGTTCCGCGAGGTAAGACTGGGCTAGGAGTTGCCATCCCCCAGTGAAAGCCACGACCAGGAGCTTCTTTAGCTCTGGCAAAGGGAGAGCCAATCATAACGGCATCGGCTCCACAAGCGATCGATTTACAAATGTCACCACCCGTAATCAAGCCACCATCAGCAATTATTGGCACATATTTGCCAGTTTCTTTAAAAAAGTCTTCGCGAGCAGCCGCGCAGTCAGCTACAGCTGTAGCTTGAGGAATACCTACCCCAAGCACACCTCTGGATGTACATGCAGCTCCAGGACCAATACCAACAAGTACACCTGCCGCACCCGCTCTTAAAAGTTCTAAGGTGACATCATAGGTGACGCAGTTACCCATCAGGACTGGAATCGGCATTTCTCGACAGAATTTAGCGAGATCAAGCGAGACTAGTCCTTCGGCGGCGATGTGAGTAGTTGAGACAACTGTGGACTGTAAGAAAAACAAGTCGCAACCCGCTTCAGCCGCGATCGCACCATATTTAAAGGCATTAACTGGGATACTGCTGGCGCAAGCAATGCCACCTTTTTCTTTGATTTCACGAATACGTTTTTGAATAAGCTCAGGCTTAACGGGTTCGGCATAGAGTTCTTGCATAAGTGAGACAAACTCAGTAACACCCACTGAGGCAATTTTGTCTAAAATTGGAGTGGGATCGTCATATCGGGTTTGGATACCATCAAGGTTGATTACGCCTAATGCACCTAAATCCGAAAGTCTTACCGCCATATCAACATCGATAACACCATCCATTGCACTAGCAATAATCGGAATTTCGCGACGAATTCCTCCAACTTCCCAAAATGTATCGGCAACGTTGGGATCGAGAGTTTTACCCCCTGGTACTAATGCAATTTCGTCGATACCATAGGCTCTGCGTGCAGATTTACCGCGCCCAATTTGAATGTCCACTGTTTGTACTCTCTAGAATTTGATATTTGCTAAGGGTTACGTAAAAATCTTGCATTTAAGATCTACGCTAAGGGTTAATGTGTTAAGCGGCGATCGCTATGGTGATTGCTGCTTGAGTTGTGTCTATGCTTACAGAAAATCTTAATAATTTCTTAAGATACTGTTGCTTATTGACTAATGATAGCTAATTAGTGTGATGGAAGGTTATTTTTTAAGAGATGAGCATAGGTTTCATTTTCAAAAATAACTAAAAAAAGTAACCAAAGTCTAAATGATGGCTGAATTTTTTAACACCTACGGTTTTTTAATTGTATCGGCAATTTTTGGGGCAATCCTTGGAATTTCTGTTTATTTGCCATTGATGGCTGGGCAGTTGTCATTGGCAACTCCAGGATTTTATGCCCTAGGTGGATATATTGCCGCGATCGCATCGACCAAGATGCTAACGGACACAACAGGGACTTTGCCAGTCTGGTGGGTATTACTGGAAATGTTGGCTGCGGGTCTGATCTCAGGGCTTTTGGCTATAGTTTTAGGAATTCCTGTGTTGCGGTTACGAGGAATTTATTTGGCGATCGCTACAATTGCCTTTGTCGAGATTTTGCGAGTAGTTGCTCTCAATCTTGATATTACTGGTGGTGCAGTGGGGATTTTTGGGATTCCGCAGCCGTTTCAGTCACCCTTAGAGTATCTCTGGATTGCTCTGCCATTATTGGGATTGAGCATGGCATTTATGTATCGTCTGGAAAAAATTCGAGTTGGGCGGGCACTAATTGCGATTCGTGAAGATGAATTAGCAGCAGATTCGATGGGAATCAACCCCACTTATTACAAGGTCTTAGCCTTTACCCTAGCCGCAATTTTGGCTGGTATGGTGGGAGCCGTAAGCGCTCATTTTTTGAATACATGGAATGCTCGTCAAGGAACCTTTGATGCCAGTATTATTTTCTTAGCTTTTGTATTAATTGGTGGTTCGCGCACATTTTGGGGGCCAGTAGTTGGGGGGATTGTGCTAACGGCTTTACCTGAGGTTTTGCGAGGATTTTCAAGTGTTAATGGTGTTCCTGTATGGTTAGGGCAATTTCTTAAAGATGGACGCTTAATTATTTTTGGGGTTTTGATTGTGATCGGAACAATTTTCTATCCTAAAGGGATCATTACTCCAGAGTTCTTAGGTTGGTGCAAACGCACAACTACAAAAGTACTGACCAAAAATAAGCAAGGTGCTTAAGCATCTTGTTCTAGATAATTTGAGGTTGATATGTTGCAGAAGAAATTTTTAGGTTACTTGGTCGTACTGGCGAGCTTGAGTAGTTTCTATGCGATCGCAAATCCTAATATTTTTGAACTGCCATGTATCACGGACTGTGAAGCAAGGGCTGCGAATGAATTTCTTAACAAAGATAAGGCGATCGCGGATTTGATTAATCTCAAAAAACTCGACAAAAAGGCGATTAAGCTCGTTGTTGAAAAATCTAAATACAAGCTAACCGTCTATTACCAAAGTAAGCCGATCAAATCCTATGCGATCGTTTTGGGCGGTAATCCTAAGGATGATAAATTGCGTCAAGGCGATAAGCGCACCCCAGAGGGCATATTTCGAGTTAAAGAGCTTTATTACCATTCGGAATGGTCAAAATTTATCTGGCTAGACTATCCCACTCAGGACTCATGGCGCAAATTCACTCAGGCTAAGGCTAGAGGTGAGATAACAGCGAAAGATGGTATTGGTGACGAGATTGGAATTCATGGTGTAGAGAAAGGGAATGATTGGCTGATCGATCGCAAAATCAACTGGACTTTAGGCTGTGTGTCTTTGAAAAATAAGGACGTTGATGAAATTTATTCTTTATTACAAAAGGGAACATCTATTGAGATTCTCCATTGAGACTAATAGGACTTACGCAAATCAACCAAGAACTAAAGTTCTTGGCTTAAAGCTCAAGTCAGTTTTAACTGACTAAAGAAAGCCTCAAACAAACCTGTTTCAACAGGTTTAAGCTTTTAGCCCGCAATTTATTGTAGGGCAGATGCGTAAGTCCTAACTAACTCAGATCTTGCAGCATTCTTGAGTGACTTGATGGGTTACAGAAATTGGTGGCTAGGCACAAGCGCCCAATTGGAATTGCAGTAAAGTTGGTACATCGAGTCAAAAATCGCTGATTGGGAATAGCAGCTTTCCAGCTTTTCCTTTTGCCTTTGCAATGCGATCACACAACTAAAAAAGCTTGTAAAATACTACTAGATTAAGTATGCAGGAGGATTCAGAAAATGACGGTATTAGAGAAAGTTCTGAGCAAAATGCAGACATTACCAACATATGAGCAGCAACAAGTACTTCGCTTTGTTGAATTTCTTGCTTTTGAGTTGAGCGATCGCCAAGTTAACCAAGAATCTGAAAATCTCAAAGAAGGTCAGCGAAAATCTGATTTCTGGAAAGGATTGCAAAAATTTAGATTGACATTTCAAAATGAGGGAGTGGGGTTTACTAATGAGGATTTTGCGGATTTGCGCGATCGCAGTGTGGGCAGAGAAATCATTCTATAAGCTTTCAATATTTGCTTGATACTAGTACGCTTTCGGAGCCAGCAAGACCTATGAGACATTTAGCGCGAATTACTTTTGATTCTGATGTAATGGGAGGTAAGCCTTGCATTCGTGGAATGCGGGTGACTGTGGGTACATTGGTTTGGTCGAGAGTGGGTAGCGCACAGGTAAAATATATAGCACTAAGTGCTATAGTAAAGTAATGAGGATCTATAAAACTCGTTGGTTCGACCGTTGGGCGCGGAAGCAGGGGCTAAATAATCTTAGTCTATGTTTAGCTGTGCAAGAAATGATGGAAGGGCTATATGAGGCAGATCTGGGTAGTGGACTAATCAAAAAACGAGTTGCTCGAACTGGACAGGGTAAAAGTGGAGGTTTTCGGACATTAGTTGCTACAAATAGAGGCGATCGCTGGATTTTTGTATTTGGTTTCGCTAAGAGCGATCGCGGCAATATCAATAAACAAGAAGAGGAAGCTTTGAAGAAATTGTCTAATCATCTTCTGGGATTATCGGTAGAGGATTTGGCAATTGCTCAGCGTAATGATGAATTAATAGAGGTAATTTGTGATGAAAAAATCAGCAATTCTTGAAGCGGTGCATGAAACTGCTAAGGGGCTACATCAGGCTGGTGTGATGGATCAAGTGACTTTACGGGAATTTGATCGCTTGTGTTTGCCGCCAGTGGAACCGTTACAACCTGAGCAAATTAGGCAAATTCGAGAAGCTTGTCGAGTGAGTCAAGCGGTGTTTGCATCTTTGCTAAATACGAGTGTGTCAACGGTGCAGAAGTGGGAGATCGGGCAGAAGCGACCAAGTGGAACTGCGCTAAAGTTGTTACATCTAGTCAAAAATCGTGGCTTAGAAATCATCACTTTCTAATTTTTTCCTTTTTCCTTTCTACTTTTTCCTTGAATTTATGACTGATGCAGAGTTATTGGCAATAATCGCACAAGCAGAACAAGAGGGCTGGACGGAACTCGATCTGTCGGGGAACGATCTGTCTGAATTGCCTGCGGAAATTGGGAGGTTGACGCAGCTTGAGAATTTGATTTTGGGAAAAGGGCTTAAAAATTATGAAAGGGTAAGCAATCGTGTTCTTCAAAAAGTTTCAGGCAACAATAGATTTGTTGGGAAACAAAAGCACAGTACAGAGTAGATTTTAGCTTTCAATCCATTTTTAAGCAGTATCTAAATAGAAGTTCCATAAGCCAGCCGCATTCAACATGAGACGGTCATCAAAATCAGGTATACGATTGCGATAAACTGCTGTTACG
>JBIKYZ010000040.1:0-26054 GCA_044354985.1 Pseudanabaena sp.
AATATCTTTGACCACAAAATGATTTAAGATATCCGCACTCAACACAAAAATGCTAGTCCCACTGGAAACAGTGGGCTTTTTTCTGTGTACTTTTATCATTGCACAAATGTTTGTGCGGTGCGACAACGAAATTTATATGACAACAAACGAAAAGATAAGAGCCCGCGCAAAGCGCGGGCTCTTATCTTTTCGTTTGTCCAGCCAAGAAATAGCGTTAATACCAATTCACAAAAGTGTGGCAACACTTCTGTGAATTAAAAACCAAATCCTGTAAGGGTTTCAAAAACACAAAATGGCTATGCCATTTTGTGTTTTGGTATAACGCTATTTCTTGGATGGAAAGGGAGTGCTCGCATCAAGCATTATGGCTCTTGATCGTAAATAAATACTGCGTATAACATTTACATAACTTCCATATATCTTTTTGATAACAAAACTACAGTGAGAATCGCTTTTAAACAATTAAAAAAGTGAATAATATCTATTACAAATACTTTTTAAAGCTTTTTCAGCAAAAATTTATAGCAATTCTGAACAGTTTGTGAGAGCTTGCCCCTTCGAGACAAGCTCTCACAAACCATTTAATCTCACACCTAATTTAGAATTGCTATACAAGCTTTAAGTATTGTCTAGCTAATACTTCACAGAATGAAATCATTATGTTCTGGACAGCAGATCGTATTTACTCTCAAGGAATTGAACAAGCGCAACAAAGAATTTATGAATTCTTTTTGGAAATTGTGCGCCGTAAATCCTCAGATGAAGTATTAGCAGATTTTAAGAATTTATTCTTAAATTTTAGCGAGGATCATAATCCCGAAATTGCTGAAGCCCTTGATCAAATCTTGACAGCATATAATGAAAAAGAGTTTTTTTATACGCTAAGACGTTGCTGTTATATTCTCATAAACAATTGGACGGTTAGTAATAATCGAGTTAGTATTCAATCATTGATTGATATTTTTAACCATCCTTCAATTCATAAAAAGCCAAAATCTATTAAATTAAGAACAATTAGAATTTGGTTGCAAATGTTTATCCAGAGTGAAGATTTTCAATCCTTACAACTATTTGCGCTGCATCTGGACGATCATAATAAACAAGATCAAAAGTGGGGAAATCGATTTGCCTCTTACTTGCTCGCTTATCAGTATACTAACCCTGCAAGTCCTCTAGAACAAAGACAAGCCGCGAATTTATTGGCGCAAAAGCTGAAAAACAAGTTTAAGTTTGATTTGGCTATGTATACTGCGCGTGTTGGCAACCACTCTTCTGTACAAAATCATCAAACAAACCCGACGAGCTTAAGCAATAACGTTATTAATCTTGTTACACTCATGCTCACTAAAAAGAGTGTATTGAACTGTCAAAAGCTAGCTATTAATTTTCTTGAGAATACTAAGGATTCATCTTATCAAGAATTCAAAATCAGCTTGCTTAAATATCTTGATTTCTCTGTTACTGATGTCGAAATATCTGAGACAGTCCAAACTAAACTACAAGATGGATTGTTGGAATTTAAATCAAACCATGATGATTATCCTGTTAATATATCCCTGATTCTAAAAACCACAAAGTATTTAATCAGTGAAATTACGATCAGCGATCGCGATCAACCAACAGAGCTATTTAATATTTTACTGCATCATACAAACCCAATTAATTTAGTTGTATTACTCCTAAAGATTTTATTAATTAATGAATCTATTCGTCCGTTTCTAGAACTAAGAGTAGCTTCCATAATTAAGTACTATAGTCAATATAGTGAATCCAAGTGTAAATCAGTGATCGCATTTATCGATATGCTTAATATCGCTCTAGCAATTTATGCTGGAGAAACTCGCTACAACATTGTGAAAATGAATCCATATGAATTGTCAAATTCACAGGAAAATGACTCTCAATCAGATTCTAATATTTCTACTTCAGATTCAAATATTTCTGCTTTTGATACTAGAAAATATCGAATTTTTTCACAAGCTCGATAATAAGCCCAAAAAGCATGAGGCAGCGCGATGTACCACCTCATGCTTTTTAAAAAATACCTTTACGCATTCCTTCGGCAATAAACGCACCTGCCCTTGCGGTGATCGCCATCTCAGTCAAAGTAGGACTTTGCCAGCCTGATGATGCCCAGCAAGCTCCATCAGTAACAAAAAGATTAGGAGATTCCCATACTTGGTTGTTAGCATTCACCACTGAATTTGTAGGAGAAGTTCCCATTCTTGCGCCACCCACTTCATGTATGTAATAACCTGGAGGAGAGGAAAAAGCCATATTCTCTTCCATGCGACTAACAAAATCAGCAAAGATAGGAACATGGAACATATCGGTTAACTTCATATTCTTACCGCCAGCAAGCTTAATGATTTCATCAATCTGCCGATGCATATGGTCTAACATTAGATGTTCATTTTCTGACCAAGCACATTCGATATGGGGAACAGGAATTCCCCAAGCATCAACTACTTCGTTGCTTAATTGAATTTGATTATTATAGCGAGGCAAAACTTCGCCATGGGCAATCAGAAAACCAATGGAACCCGAACCAACTTTACGGACAATACTTGGTAAATCAAAGCGCTGCACCCCTCCCCAAATGCCATAGCCACGCAGAAATTTCTCCTGTTGTGATTCTAAATTAGTAAAGCAGGGAATAAAAAAACTATCACATCCCGATAAATCAAAGGTTTTAGGTTGCTTGATATTTGGTAAGAAAAAGAAAGTGGAAGTAGATACGTGATCCATTAGATAGCGTCCTAGCATTCCTGATGGATTGGTTAAGCCCGCAGGTTGATATTGCTCAGTGGAATGTAAGAGAATCCGCACCGACTCAATCGTAGAAGCACATAAGACAACGGTTCGCGCAAATACCTCATGGGTGGTTTTGCTGTTGCGATCGCGATATGCCACTCCACGGGCTTTGCGCGTATCTGGGTCAAAGATGACATGACTAACCACAGCATCCGATCGCAAAGTCACATTACCCGTTGCGATCGCGGCTTTAAGCGAAGAACCGAGGCTGGAATACATCGGCCAAGGTTGCTCTGGGGTGGGACGGTGCAGACCAAAGCCCCGTGAGGGGATTAGGAAACGGTCAGACCATTGATTCTCAATGACTTGCTTCAGATACAGTTCGGCGGGAGTAAGCGGTAACGTGGGTTGATAATCTCCATCGGGAAGTTGGGCTAAACCTTCTTGGCTGCCATATACCTGAAAAAATCTTTCCAATTTACTGTAGTAAGGTGCGAGATCTGCATGGGCGATCGGCCAGTCTTGCTCATGCCCATCGCGACTCGCCGCTTTAAATTCATAATCCGATAGACGTAGCGTAATCCCGCCCCAAGTTAAGCTTTTGCCGCCCACCTGCCGACCACGAATCCAGAAAAATGGCTGATCTTCTGGTGTGGTATAAGGATTATCTTTTTCATCAATAAACAAGTCGGGGTTTGCTTTCCAGTACCCAGGGTGCATTGATTGGTAGGACTGTCGCTTAGAAATGGCAAGATTGTAAAAGCGCTTTGCCATATCTCTGACCTGATGCCCTAAATCTGCTTTGGCATCGGATGTGCGACCTGCCTCTAAGACAAGGACTTTGAGACCACGTTCGCTCAATTCTTTTGCAGCAACGCCGCCATTGGCTCCAGAACCAACCACGATCGCATCATAAATTTCTGAAGAGGTATGGGTACTCATCTTTTTTCTTGACAAACCTTAAGCTTTTTATTTGCATGGCAACCACAGCAATTTAATATCTTGCCTGAAAATGCCCCCAGAATAGCAAAGGTTTCGCGGATTAACGTTTTAGAGCGTGTTTGAAAAGTTTTTTACCCCCCTTAATCCCCCCTTGCAAAGCTACCGTGTATACACAAGTCGGACTTACCCCCCTTTAATTCCCCCTTGCAAAGGGGGAAGACCAGAAATCTTGTTCCCTCCCCTTTGCAAGGGGAGGGTTAGGGTGGGGTAATTTCCTTGATTTCACACACAAACTGAGATGTGTGTACACGGTAGCCTTTGCAAGGGGGGATTAAGGGGGGTAAAAGTAGAAATTTACGCCCGCTTGGAGACTTCTCAAACACGCTCTTATCCCAAAACACAAAGTGGCTAAGCCACTTTTGTGAACTGCTATACGTTCCACCTAACGTCCTTTAGTCATAGCAATAAACGCTTTGATAGCTTGCCAAGAGCGTACCGAACAAGTTGCAGGAGTGATTGAATTGATTGGTATCCATTGAATTCCCTTTGCCCCTACTTCTGGATCGGAGCTACTCAAAACACAAGATGCTCTATTTACTGAGCATTGATAAATAATATTAACATTATGGAGTAATCGACCTTCCATAAGCGGATCAGGGAAAAAACTATCCGTTGCGGCTAATAATTGGTTAATCTCAAAGTTAGTTATTCCTGTTTCTTCTTGGATCTCTCTCCGTAGTCCTTCTAGAATAGGTTCAGGCGGTTCAAGTCCACCTCCAGGTAAATCCCAACAGTCTATCTCTGGCAATGTCATTTGGTGGATCAATAAAACCTCGTCTGAATCCACAAAAAGACCGTTGACCGTTACTCTCAATCTTGTCTGTTGCATCATGCTGAGCCATTTAGTAAGACTTTTTCTTTGCCTATCCTATATCCAAAATACAGCTTTCAACCGTAGTTCTAAAACTGGTTAAATCTGGAGTTCTCAATCCTTCAACCTTTGCGAGATCGTCCCAGACTCTAAGTTTTACAGCATCTTTAGCATAAGGCTTTAAGATAAAGATCGATGATTCTTCCTTGGAGTAAGCCCCGCCTTGCAAAAGCAAACTGCTCTTAGAATTTTCTGACAAGCTTTCATAATATGCAGGATCTACAGCACAAAGATATCGCTTTGCCTCTACATGTAGTGCGATCGCCTCAGTGACTGCCTCGGAGAAGAGCTTTTGTAGATATTTTGCTCCTTCATGCTCATGGCGATCGACGATCGCCTGCTCGGTGGGATTTTCACCAAGATCATGCAACAAATGACCTAGATCATGCAGGAGACAAGCGGTAACTAGTTCTGGACTAGCTGCATGTTCTTTGGCAAGCGTAGCGCATTGCAAACCATGTTCTAACTGGGTAATTGGTTCGCCGCCATATTGGGCGTGACCTCTAGTTGCAAATATATCAAAGATTTCGTCAAGATCTAGTCTCATTCTATTACTCCTAATTACAGACTATTGAGGCTTTAAATAATATTGAGAGAAGTTTAAAAGTGCCGCTTCGCGGCACTTTTAAACTTCTCTCTGGGTTTAGTTTTAGCTCAGAGCGCTATTATTTGAACTCAGCCTCAAGTAAACAATTAAATTCTCGCGCAAAATCAATAGAAACACGAGCGTGAACCGCACCCTGTTTGTCAAAAAAACGTTGTTTCCCAGATCTGGGAAATACACCTTCATGCCATACATTGGGATGGATATACAAGCCACAACTGCCATCAAACCAAAAGCAAACAAAATCTTCAGGCTTAACATCATCTCCTGCTAATGCTAACGGCACAAAGAAGGGATTCTTGTCGAGAGGAAAAAATAGCTGACCGCCATCGGGATGGTAATTAGCGTGCCATAGGAGCATTTTTTCTGGTGGGCGATCGCTTGCCACATCAGCTAGGCATGGTTCGTTCGCATAAGCCAAAATGTAATGACCGTCTACCGCTTCGTTATGCCCAAAGAGAATCTGTCCTTTCCATTCGCTTAAAAACACTCCTTCCGTAGTTCCACCACCATCGCCACTATCGGGATCGACAGCCCGCCAACCCTGTGATCGCCAGCGCACGATTTCCACCCGAACATTATCGGGATCGCTTACTAAGTATCCATATCCATCTAGATTTGCGTCGGTTGCATCAACTACAGGCATGGCAACACGCCTGAGATCTTTAGGAATATTAGGATTTAGATAGTCTACGGTCATAAAGATCTGTACCTAAAGCAAAGAGATATTTTCTTCGGCTAAGCCAAAAGATAAGGTCATTCCCGCTCCACTAAGCCCGTTAACGATGGTGACATTGGCTTCGGGCTCGGCAATAAATTCTGTTTTCCCAGCAAGCTTTGCATAGACCCCATGCCATGTTTCGGAAATCTTGAGTTCTGGGAATTTTGCAAATGTTTGCAAATAATCGAGAACATAATTATTAATTTCGGCGCGATCGAAGGGATCGGGAGTCAATCCATATTCATGGGAATCACCGAGAATTAATTCTCCTAAGCCATTTTGCGAAACCATAACATGAATTCCCCATTCTGGGAAATGTGGAGTTTCTAGTTCAATTCTTTTTTTTAAAGCGTCTAGGGTTTGGCAATGACTGAAAGAACCATAGTGAGTTAATGTCAGACCAGCATAGAGAGAAGGACCTAATCGCCAATTTGCAGGTTGGGATACGGTTCGCATCATTTGCAACTTTACTTTGGTGATATTGCTTTCTGCATAAATTTGTGGATAGAGGGTTTCAAAATCCGCACCACTACAAACAAAAATGAGATCGGCAGTCCAAGACTCATTGCCCACTTGCAGATTAGGATAAGCGATCGCATTGACGACTTTGCCAAATTGAAATTCAATTGGATAATTACTAGCTAAAAATGCTGGCAATTTTTGGATTACTTCCCTCGGATCGACAGTTACTTCAGTGCTGCTCCATAGAGCGCCTAGTAATCCTTCGGTGATGGCAGCTTCACTCTTTTTAGCAACGGCTTCAGCATTTAATAAAGCGATCGTGTCAACGCCTTCATTGGTTGCCATGAATTCCTCAAGTACGTCCAGTTCGTCTTGACGATAAGCAAGCAACAGAGAGCCACTGGGATCGTGATATAGTCCTGCTTTCTCGATAACTTCAAGCCAGATTTCTCTAGACTTGAAAGCGCGATCGCGTAATTTCCCATTTGGTTGACCTACTGGCCAAACCATCCCAAAATTACGGATCGAAGCACCGACAGCCTCAAGATTCCTTTCAAATACTGTTACTTTGTAACCGCGTTTAGCGGCGGCTAGGGCATGGGCGAGTCCTACGATGCCTGCACCGACGATCGCAATTTCTGTATGATTTGTCTGACTCATAAGTGATTTTAGGAGATTAAGCTGGATAATTTGTTTTGGAATTCAGATAGGGATGTAACTAAGCCATCATTGGGATAAATGGCTAATTGCTCGTGGGTATGAGTGCCATTGGTGACTCCAAAAGTATAAAGGCAATTTGCATTGTGACCTGCCAAAAGATCGGAAGGAGTATCACCAATACAAATCACTTGTTGTGGATTAGCGATCGCCAACTGATACATAGCCTTTTGAATCATATAGGGGGCTGGGCGACCTTCTTGGTTATAGATCTCCGATGGAGTGATCGAGGCTTGAATCAAAGAGTTATCAGAGCCAACATAATCTGAATCGAGTCCCTTATCCCAACCGAGACGACTGAGAATAATATCTGTCACTTCGCGATAAAAGCCTGTGGTCAGAGCAATTTTGATTTGATACGATCGCAGCCATTCAAACAACTCTAAGCATCCCTCAGTCGGCTCAACAGGTTGAGTACGATAATGATCTTCCAAAATTTGTTTAAACTCGATAAAGGAAGTTTCTACTTTAGAAATGTAGCTAGGATCTTCTTTGTCGATCTGTTCTGCCCACAGAGTCTGGAAAACCACCTTTTTAGAAATTCCCATCATTGCAATAACTCTATCCGTCTGAGCCTCTAGCCCAGTTTTAGCCGCAGCTTGCATGAAGCATTCTTCTACTTCGCGATCGTCTTTGACGGTCGTCCCAGCCATATCAAATACGACTAATTTTATGTCAGTCATGATTTTTACCTTTTCCAAATTACGATTGTTTTTGATAAAGAATGTTGCGTGTATCGTGCCAGCCGAAATCTTTTATTTCTTGAGCCATTTCTGGGTGCTTTGGGATAAACCTTTGGTTAACAACCAATAGAGAATCCTCACGCCAATACTTGTCAAAACTAGAGCCATAGACATAGCCGCCGCAGGGGCAATATCACCCGCATCATCCATATTCACGATCGCTACCGCAGCTAGAGGAGCATTCGGAGGGTACAAGAAAATGATTGCGGAAATAGTTACCATCGAATTAACAAAAAAGTAACTGCCTAATTCTAAGATCGCAGGAACCGTTAAAGGAATAGTCACGCGCCAAAAGGTTTTGTAAAATGGAACGCCCATAGAAGCCGAAACTGATTCAAATTCTGGATCGATTTGCTTTAGCGCCGTGCTTGCTGTTAAGAAGCCAACCGTATAAAAGTGGATAATATTACAGATAACTAGTAGAGCAAGTGTACCGTAAAGACCATTAAACGGATTTACTAACGCGAGGTTAGTATAGGGAATATTCCATAATGGCTTGTTAAAGAAGAACACATAGGATAGCCCTAATACTAGCCCAGGCAAAGCTAGAGGAATTGTCGATAAGAAATAGTTAAACGATCGCATCAGTTTAAATCCCTTGCCTTTCTCGACTAGGTAAGCTCCCATAAATACTGCGATCGTTCCAAAGACAGCAGTATAGAGAGAAACCTTAATACTATTCCAATAGGCATCTAAGCCACCGCCACCAACTGCATCAAAGTCGTAATGCTTAGCGGTGAGGCTCAAATCGTAGGGCCAAATTTTAACCAAGGATGCAAAAATAATTGTGCCAAATACTAACAAAATGAAACTAACAATAATGCTGCAAAAAGCCAACATTAGCCAATCTAGTTTTGGGTTAGGGCTTGGTTGCAAAGGAACTGAGCGACTGCTTACTAAGGCGGTTTGACGACCTTGGAACAAGCGATCGAGTACATAGGAGATCACCGTCGGAAGTAATAAAAATACGCCAATCGTTGCTCCCATCGAGAAGTTCTGTTGACCAATCACCTGCTTATAAATATCCGTGGAAAGTACGTTAAACCCGCCACCAACAACTTTAGGTACACCAAAGTCTGTAAAGGCAAGTGTAAAACATACAAAAACTGAACTCATCAAACCGTACTTTACACTCGGTAAAGTCACTGTAAAAAACACGCGATGGGCTGGTGTCCGTAAAGCCGCCGCTGCTTCGTAAAGTCTGGCATCAGTAATACTTAAAGCTGTCATCAACAAAATTACGGCTTGGGGAAAGCAATACAGAACTTCACCAATAATGATCCCATTGGAACCATATAGATCAATATCAAATCCTGCAATCAACGAAAAAAAACCAGTGGTTATTAAACCCTTATTCCCAAATAAATAAACCAATCCAATGCTATGAGCTAAAGGTGGAATAAACAAAGGTAACAGCCCAACAATACGAAAGAATGGCTTGCCAAACATCGCAGTCCGAGTTAGAGCGTAGGCATATATAAAGCCTAAAACAACTGAGATTAATGCGCTAGCGATCGCAATATAGAAGGTATTAAATATCGAAACCGAAAGCGCTGGAGTCTGAAAATAGCGAATGTAATTATCTAGCCCTATCCATTGCCCATCAGCATCTTGAAAGCTGCGAACCAACATCGGATATAGCGGCAGTAAAACTCCGACCAACAGCCATAGCGTACTTAAAACGATAAACCCTCTCAAGATCCAATCTTCTTTGGTAAGAAATTGCTGGATTTGAGCTTGAGGCTTCACTGGAAAGCTACTTTTTTTTTCTGGTGCTAATGTCATAGGACAACTTACTCAAAAATGAGGGAGTGAAAATGATGGCAGAGAGATTTCATGATTAGGATTGGTTTTCTTGTTCCCCTCTCCGCTTTTGGGAGCTACCGCGAACATACAAGTCATCAGCTATATCCTGAGTTACTAGTGATCCCCCTCAATCCCCCTTGTAAAGGGGGAAGAAGAAAATTCTCCCCCCTTTACAAGGGGGGCTGGGGGGGATCTAAACCTTGAAATGTAGACAGTTAGACTTGTGTGTTCACGATAGCTTTGGGGAGAGGAGTTAGGAGAGAGGGGCTTGGGAACTTTCGCGAGACATCAGTTATTTAGGAAAAATTTGCAAATGCTCGCTAGGGATTTGGATTGTTAATGTTGTTCCCAAATTTAATTCGATCTGTCTTGCCTGATGAATAGATACCTCAATCGTGATAGTTGCTTTAGAATTACCTTCAGGGCGCAATGTAATGTGATATACAGAGCCGAGAAATTCTATACCTTCGATTTCAGCAGTTACGATATTAACTAAATTCTCATTTTGCTGGCTACTATCTAACAAATAAATCGACTCAGGACGGATAGCGACTTCAATCTGGCTATTTACTTCAAACTCTCCAATATTTGCATCTAGCAAAATATTGCCGCATCGTACCTGTGTAGAAGAAATAACTTCGCCAGTCCAAAGATTAGTAGAACCAATAAAGTTTGCGACAAAAGGAGTCTTGGGATTTTGGTAAACTATGCGAGGAGTTCCAACTTGAGCGATGACACCTTTATCCATAACGACAACGCGATCGGCCATCGTCAAGGCTTCCTCTTGATCGTGAGTTACCATCACAGTCGTTACACCCAAACGCTTTTGTAATTGAGTGATTTCAACACGTAAACGACCTCTGACCTTGGCATCCAAAGCTGATAGAGGTTCGTCTAAAAGCAACAAACTCGGAGATAGAGCTAAAGCTCTCGCTAGGGCAATCCGCTGTTGTTGCCCACCAGACATTTGCGAGGGATATTTCCTACCAAAACCCTCTAGACCAACTGTCTCAAGTAATTCTTTTACACGTTGCTCGATCTGCCCTTTAGGCATAGGTGTATTCTGCAACCCATAGGCAATGTTTTGCGATGCCGTAAGATTGGGAAACAAAGCATAAGATTGAAAGACTATACCGAAGTCTCGTTTTGCAGGAGGGAACCGAGAAACATCTTTACCACCCTGTATTACACGTCCAGTTGTTTGCTGTTCTAAACCAGCGATGATTCGTAATAATGTTGTTTTTCCGCAGCCACTTGGACCTAACAAAGAGACAAATTCTCCAGCATAAACATTGAGATTAATATCATTCAGAGCTATAAATTGCCCAAATGACTTATGAATATTCTCAATTTGGAGATACGGTTGCCCAAGATCCTTCTGATTCATTGATGAAGCAAAAGTGGAATTTGGCTCTTGGATTTTTTGTGAGATTTGCTGAATGTCAGCAAATTCTCCCTGCGAGCTAACTTGACTTGCGATCGCTTCTGTTCCGTCTGAAGAATTTGTCATGATTTTGTTAAGCCTCAGAAGTTTTTTATAATTGCGTTCTAGTCTTAAATGTTTGTTCTCGAGAAAGATTGCTTTGCAATCTTTCTCGAAATTCTCTCGAAGTTTTATTTACTTCTTCTTCGCTTCAGACTTGGAATCGTAGCGCTTAGTCCATTCCGCCAAAATCGTATCGCGGTTAGCAGCAGCCCATTTCAGATCATTCTTAGTAGATAGTTGCTTTAGTGGATCTTCGGGGAATCCGGCAGGAATCGGAACATCAGTCTTAACGGCAGTTAAAGGGAAGTTCTTAGCATACTTTTTGGAGATTTCAGGAGAAATCGCCCAATCCAAGAAAGTCTTAGCCGCAGGGTTGATGTTAGCTTTCTTGACCAAAGCATTCGCCTCAACATCCCATCCAGAGCCTTCCTTAGGGAAAACTGGTTGAATCGGTTCGCCACCATTTTTTTGCTTTACAGCACGATATCCAAAGGAAATACCGATCGCATATTCGCCAGATCCCGCAAGTTTGCAAGGCTTAGAACCAGAATGAACATATTGAGCAATGTTTTCATGTAGGGCATCTAAGTACTTCCAACCTTCTGCATCTCCCATCATTTGCAAAATAACTGATACAGAGAGAAAGCCAGTACCAGAAGATGCAGGATTGGACATCACAATCTGACCTTTGTACTCAGGTTTGATTAGATCTGCCCAAGATTGAGGGATTGGTAAATTCTTTTTGCCAGCTTCAACCGTATTGACGCAAAAAGCTGATTCCCATGCATCAATACCTACCCAATGTGGTGGATTTTGACTATCTCTAAACATGGGCTGAACTGCATCTAGTCCCTTAGGCGCATAAGGCTCTAACATCCCTTGCTTATCGGCAACAAGTAAACTTGAGGCAGCAAGTCCCCAAACTACATCAGCAGTAGGGTTATCTTTCTCAGCAAGAAGTTTGGCAGTAACTACGCCAGTAGAGTCGCGAACCTTGTTAACCTTGATGTCAGGATATTGCTTCTGAAATAAAGGCAAATACTCTGATAATTGATCGTCTTCGAGAGCTGTATAAACCGTAATGCCGCCAGTAGCAGGTTTAGCGACTTCGGCTGACTTAGTTGCGCTAGCGCTTGTGGTTGTTTGTGCTTTGTTTTCAGGAGTTTGCGTCTGAACACAGGCTGTTACAAATACAGTTAGAAGAAAAGCTGACAGTAGACTTAAGGAAAAGCGAAGCCACTTTTTATTGATAGACATAATGAATTACTCCTTATAAAACAGTAAAAATATTCACTTCAAAATTTGTCAATCAATTTTAGAAGTCATATATAAGGATGGTCGGCGCGAAGCGCCGACCATCCTTATATTCTTAGGACTACCTTCTAGAAGGTGAATAGTGTTCTAATCGTTGCCACCCAAGTTGTAGGGTTCAATGCATTGTGGTTGGGATTGAAGATAGCAATTACACCAGGAGTAACTGATATATTCTTGCTGACGCGAAAAGAATATTGGAGTTCTAGAAGATATGCAGTGTCTGGATCAACTCTTGTGGAGTCACTATTTGAAGTGACTTTTGGAGGCATTCCGAAAATAATTCCTCCCGTGTTGCCAGTAGCAAACAAATCTGGGAACGCAAGGTTAAGACTCCAGTTGAATAAATTAGCAGTGTTGCCTGCACCTACACCTGATTCTTGACGGGCATCAGCAAAGCCAACCCAGCCACCTAAGTTAAAGCCTTTGGAAGCTTGCCAATTAAATTGAGCGCCATAGCGATTGGTGGAAGTATCATTACTATTTGTGAATGGTCTACGACCAAAATCGCTACCAGTACTACCAACAACATTGACAAGACCACTTGGCTCAAAAGCCCGTGCGTAAGCCAAACCAAACTTCAAGTCAGTTGTTGGCGAAAAAACCAGTTGTATATTGGCACTATAAGCGCCGCTAAATAGACCACCTCGACCAGTTGCCGATGCAGCATTAGGAGCATCGCCCGAATTTGCGAGGTAACTTGCGGCAACTGTAAACTGAGGGTTAATCTTGTAACTCAAGCCCAAGCCAGCACCAGAAGGAGCGCGAAACAATAGCGGATCGTAACGTCCAAATCTAGATAAAGCACCACTGTCGCTGCTTTCAAAATAAGGGTTCAATGTGTCAGCAATATCGTCGGAATCGAGGGCATTTGCGCCAACGTAAACCCTTAGACTATCGCCAACTGGAAATCGGTAGTATAACTTATCGATCTCAAATGTATTGCCAGTATTGGTGGCAAATGCTAGACGAGTCATCCTACTGTTTGTCGCATCTTCTAAATTTTGGATATTACCAGCTTGTAAGCGAGTTCGCAGTAGATCTTTACCAGTGAAACTCGTATCAAGGTTTAAACGCGCCCGATAGGAAAAAGTCGTGTTTGAAGCATCTGTTGTTCTATTAACAGCAGGAACAGCAGCAGAACCCACCCCGCCAAAGGTATCTGTTAATACAAAAATGACTCTGGCATTGAGCTTGGTGGTAGTAGAGAATTGTTGTGCTTCCAGCTTAGCGACTTTGGCATCAAGCGCGTCAACTCGACCTCTTAGGGTTGCAAGTTCTGCGGCAAACTCTTCTTGAAGTTTCTGAAGCGTGGCGAGGTCTTCCTTGCTGACTTTATCTGCTAAACCAGCAGAAATAATTTCGTTAACCTTATCAAGACAAGCATTTAAACCAGCCGCAAATTCATAACGCGACAGGGCTTGTTTGCCTCGGTAAGTACGATCAGGGAATCCTGCAATACATCCATATCTTTCGACGAGGGACTGCAATGATGTAAATGCCCAGTCTGTTGGTCTGACATCGGAGAGCTGTGATACGGAAGTAGCATTTTGAGAGATCTTCTCAGGCTCTTGTACAGAAGACTCAGCTAAAGTATCTTTTTCGATTTTTTGTAAAACGTTTGAAACTTTAGCACTATTTTGGGAAGCTGGAATCGATATTACTTCATTTGCACTGGCATTTCCAGTGGACAAAGGTAATAGCAGAACTGAAGCAACTACAAATGGTTGAACTGATAACTTTTTAAAATAAATCATGATGCCTTTACTCACACTAAAAGTCATCATACTTTTCAGTGCACTTTCATGATTTAACTTAGGGTTAAGCTTGATTTATATTTTGGTAGCATAGTCCTAAAAAAGAAACGATATAACGACAGACAAAGAAGCATTGTAATAGCTCCCCAAATCTTCTCGTATGAAAATTAAAGGGCGATCGCTTTCTTGAGAATCAATCTTTTATTGTGAGGCGATCGCATCATAAATTTCTGAAGAGGGATGGGTACTCATCTTATTCCTTGACAAACCTTAAGCTTTTCGATATTCGCTTGGGGCAACCATAGCAATTTAATATCTTGCCTGAAAATGCCCCAGAATTCCAAGCTTTTGGCTAATTAGGGTTTGTATGATTGATCGCCTGTTGCTGCGTTGTGAGGTTTTGGGCAAAGCATTCCCGTATTGAGGCAATTCATTAAATGTAAGGGCAATTCATGAATTGCCCTTACATTTAATGAATTGCAAAAATCCTATTCAAAGGCTTCGCGGAGGACGGTTTGCATGAGGTTTTCGGCGAGTTGTTTGCGGTGTTTGATTTGTTGTTCTAGTTGGTCGATGATGTTCATTAAGCGATCAACTTTTTCCACGATCACTTTTTGTTCGGCAAGAGGAGGAAGGGGAAAAGGAACTTCAACAAGTTTTTTTGATTTTATACCTTGAGCAGTGACACCAGTTTTTCTGATATCTATTTCTTTCTGTATCTGGGGACTCAAAAGGACTTTCAATAAATAAGATGATAAAAATGCAATTGATCTTATTGTAATTATTCTTTGCCCCATTGAAATTGGTTCATCAAGATTGTTTAAGCAAGCATTTCCTAAAGGAGCTTCAGTTGTAAAAAACACATCGCCTAATTGTGGATAGCCTCTAGTCATTCTTTCTTCATATTCTTGCTCGCTAATATATTCATCTGGAGAAAGTGATAAATATCCTTGTTTAACATTTTTTGCGGTAATCAATCTAATACCACTTGTAATTTTTGTGGGGGTTTTACCACGATAATCAATAAAATGAGTAACTTCACCAAAAGGACACCAAACCCAAGTATCAGGAAGTATAAATGGAATTTTATCAGGTGATATTTTAGGCAATATATTTTCTTTTTTGAGTTTGCCATCAGCGATCGCCTGTTGTTTTTTGGTTTTGATTTTGGCGAGGAGTGCGGCGGCATCGGTGTCTGGGTTGCCGTTTTGCATTGGGTTTTGGGTGCGCCATTCGGCAGTAAGTTGACCTGCGATCGCCTCCTGCAAAATCGCCTGTTTCAACTGAGAAACATATTTTTCTTGCTTATTTAATTCAACTCTAAGCAAACTTAAATATTGATCAGCGTGTTGAATCTTTTTAAGAAAATTCTCCTGTTCTTCTAATGGAGGAAACCGAAACTCAAAATCAAAAAATAGTTTTGCTTGTAGTCGAACTCGCTGTGTTACGCCCTGACTTGATTTGATACAAGCATTTAGAAATATTGGTGTATTCGTTAGCCAATAAAAAAAATCGCGTTTAACCTTTGTCTCATCAATATCAAAATACCAAAAGTCATTAGTAACAATTGCACCATCTAATTCATCTGGCACAATGCCAAACGCTCCATGTCTCGCATCAATTCCAGACAAAATGAATTGACCTTTTGAGATTCTGTGCATTTTAGAACCAATTAATTTTCCTTTGGTTTTATTTCTTAAAGTAACGCCTCTATGATGCACTTTGATCGTAACTAAAGAATATTCTTGCTCAGGTTGAAGCTCAACAGGCTCTTTAACTCTATGTAAAAATTCAGAAACTTTTATAGATTTATGCATTGTTCTAAATACCATTTAATTTATGTCGATATATTTTGTAGGGGCAATTCATGAATTGCCCCTACAAAATTAATTGTATTTGTATTCACCAGCGATCGCGCTAGCAATTCCCGTTTCTCCTTTGACAATATTGCAAAGTTCTCCAATTGTCTTTTTAGGATAATTTTTCATACTTATTTTTTACATCTCATCGATTCAATGTAGGGGCAATTCATGAATTGCCCCTACATTGAATTCTGTATACGGGTAATTGTTAATTGTTTCAATTATCCCAATCGTAAGGGCAATTCAATCATCGTAGGGGCAATTCATGAATTGCCCCTACGATGATTGGATTCATGTTCAGGATGATGTTCATCCATTTCCCATTGCATCGGATTATTGACAATATATTCTCGCACTCTTTGCAAATCTTCTTCACTACGAATTACATTTTCATGATAATTGCGTTGCCAAAATGAACCTTCTATTTCACGACTTTGATTTATCGCTTTAGCCGCTAACATCTTAAATCTTCCTACCACCTTGGGTAAAAGCATTTTTCTACGATCTTTTGCTTCATTCACATCTAAGTCATCATAAATACTTGCTGAATCTACAGATTTATCAATCACTAAAATCGCATGAAAATGATTTGGCATGATTACATATTCATCTAAATATATATCTAGGACTTGCTTTGGTAATCCTTCCCAAACATATCTAACAATTTCACCATAATCATTTAAAACCATTTTGCCACACTGAATTTCGCCCAACAAACATTCACGATTTCGGACACAAATTGTCAGAAAATAAGCTCCATCAGTAGAATAATCAAAACCCTTTAATCGAATAGATCGGCGACTACGATCATAAAATGTTGGCATAATTTTTTACTGTATCCCAATGATGTAAGGGCAATTCATGAATTGCCCTTACATCATTGCCTTGACATCATTGGTTACGGTTAATTCTGGCATTTTAATATCATCAAATCATGGTAGGGGCAATTCATGAATTGCCCCTACCATGATTTGATGATAATTGTTTATTGAGATCCTCTAAAAGATCATCACTCTTTTTAAAAGAATCATGCAACATACCCAACAACTCAACAGAACTATAACCGCGTTCCACCTCCACCACATGAGGATTTTTCACATCCAGATTAAACCCATTCCTCTCCAAATCCGCAAAACTCACCCGCCAAGCCTGCTCACCCTCCTCACGATTACCCCACCAATCGCGCAACGACTGAAACTCACCCTTCACAATCGGCTTCGTCTTAGAATACGCCTTCACCCCATCAGGCAAACGATGCTCCCAATACCAAATATCCTCAGTCCGCTTACCCTTCGTAAAGAACAACAGATTAGTCGCCACCGAAGCATAGGGCTGAAACACAGAATTTGGTAAACGCACAATCGTATGCAGATTGCAAGACTCCAACAAATGCTGACGAATCCTTGCCTTCACACCATCACCAGTTAACGAACCATCAGGCAACACGATCGCCGCCCGACCGCGATCGCGCAAATAGCGCACCATCAACAACAAAAACAAATCCGCACTCTCCGTAGTCCGATAACTCAACGGAAAATTATCCTGTACCCCATCCGTCACCGAAGCCCCAAACGGCGGATTAGCAAGGATCACATCCACCCGATCCGCCTCCGTAATGCTCGTATATTCCCGATTCAGACTATCCGTATACTCAATATTCGGAACCTCAATCTCATGCAAAAACAAATTCGTCACCGCCAACATAAACGGCAACGGCTTAAACTCCATCCCCCTAATCGTCTGCTCCAAAGTTTCCAGATCCTTCACCTGATCGATACCCTGCGATCGTAAATGATTAATCGCACAGGTCAAAAAACCACCCGTCCCACAAGCAGGATCGAGCACCTTCTCACCCAACTGCGGATTCACCATCTCCGTCATAAACTCCGTCAGCGCACGCGGCGTATAAAACTCCCCATAAGCCCCCGCCGACTGAAGCTCCTGTAAAATCGTCTCGTAAATATCCCCAAATAAATGCCGATCTTCCGAATTCTCAAAATCAATCTCATTCAGACTATTCAACACCTGCCGAATAATCGTCCCATTTTTCATGTAATTATTCGTACCCTCAAAAATCTCGCGCACAATCCGCGCCCTCTGATTGCCCGTACTCAGATCCAGATTTCTCAAAGTCGGAAATAATTCCTGATCGATAAATTTTTGCAACGCATCCCCCGTCATCCCCTCCTTATCCGCCGCCCAAGTAGCCCAACGCAAAGGCTCAGGAACCACTGACACAAAATCATCCTTGAGTAACTCTAATTCGCGATCGCTAGCATCAAGGATTTTCAAAAACAGCAACCAGCCCAATTGCTCAATGCGTTGTCCATCCCCAGACACACCCGCATCTTTCCGCATAAAGTTACGCAGAGATTTAATATTACCGCCGAGATTTTTCATGGTCATTTGATCGCACTGCTGGATTAATCACTTTACGGTAAAAGCGTAAAATTAAGACAATGTTTTGGGCGAAACAGGCTAAAGTCTCGCCGATCCAGCGTTAATACAGTTGTAATATTTTCCCGTTCAGCGATCGCCATAACAGTCGCATCCACAAAATCAATCCGACTATCCTGATATTGCGCCAAAATCTCTGCTGTCCTTAGCAAATCCCAATCTGTCAAAGCCATTAACACAAACTTACTTTGTTCTAATCCGCGCAAAAAACGAATCAAAACCTCTGCACCCGCATCTCGTTGAATTAAATAGGCAACTTCTGCCAAAACAGTTTGAGGCAAAACGATCTCAGCTTGTTGGAAATAAACCTTAGCCACTTCACCATGCCGAGGATCTGAACGATTTGTTAAAGCCACTACAAACCCAGTATCTCCAACTACTCTTTGCATGACCAGCCCGATTTTGAGGTAATCTCTGATTTCAAAATTTCCTCAGCATCCATCGACAAATTTGGAGAGCCTGCAAACAAGCCAACTAAAGGATCTGATACTTCGGTTTGATCTTGAGAAACTTCTTTTTGTATAGATACCAAATATCGCTTTTTCAGAATTTGAACAAAATCAAATAATAGACCCTGAGCTTCATTTGGCAAACTATCAATATCTTGGTGTATTTGTTGAAGCTGTTGCATGACCTAAGTCCTCTAAAAAAGTTGATGGGCTAAACTCTTACTATAAAATTAATGGATATTAAATTTAATCTATACGGCTTTTATGCAGCTTGATAAAGTTCCGATTTTAACTCGCGTAAAACCTCAATATATCGAGACTTACCGCCAAATAAATCGATAATCTGCTTAGGAGAGCCATATTTCTTCATAGGCTCCAATTTTAGCACCGAAAGATCCTCAATATTCTCAATCCCATCCGCCGCATACTTTTCTAACAACGTATCTAAAACCGATCGCACCGCTACCCCATACTTAGCAAAACAATTACGCTTACGCACATTTTCCGCCCGTTCCTTGCGCGTCAAAGGCGGCTGTCCCCAAGCCACATAACAAATCAAATCAAACAGATCCAAATCCTTCTGAATCCCCTTTTGTAAATCCTCTAAGACAATTCCCTGATCTGATAGCTCGGCAATCAAAGCACTCTTCTTATCTGCCTCATCCCAGCTACTCAAGAAATCATCCAAACTACTAAACTTTCGCAGCAAATTCTGTTTGGTATAGTCCTTTAAACTTGCTGTCACCAAGTCGCCAGACTCATTTAAATATTGAATCCTCTCATTGAGAATTTCCACATTCACACCCGTTACATAGACCTTATCGCGGTGTTCAGAAACCACATCCCCACCACTAATAATCGTTGGTGTATATGGCACAGCTTGAGCATCCGCACCAAAATTCAAAACCTCACCCGTCGCTTGATCGATAACTCGCTCTGTAGGATTGCCGCTAATATCCTCATCCGTAAACGCCACCCCCTCACGCACTTCCTTAATCATCACAGGATCGCCATCAAAACCGCGATCGCTAAATTGATCGGTCACATTCCGAAAATCCATAATCGTAAAATAGCGTTTATCAAACTGCTCATTAATTCTTGTTCCTCGCCCAATAATTTGCTTAAACTCAGTCGGTGACTGGATATTCGAGTCCAACACAATTAACTTACAAGTCTGAGCATCCACACCCGTAGTCATCAATTTAGAAGTTGTGGCAATCACTGGATAACGCTCTTCTGGATTGATGAAATTATCCAATTCCAACTTACCCAACTTATCCTCTCCCGTAATTCGCATCACATATTTATAGTTCTCTCGCACCAGATCCGCCGCTTCATTAGAAATCGCCTGACGCATTCTCTCCGCGTGTTCCGTATCCACACAAAAAATAATCGTCTTCGCATAAACATCCGTCTTCCGCAAATATTCCATTACCCGTTTCGCCACCGCCTTTGTGCGATCGTCGATCACCAAATTGCGATCAAAATCCTTGAGGTTATATAGGCGATCGTCCACTGCATAGCCAAATTTATCGCGCTTACCCACCTCTGGACGATATCCTTCCAAATCCACATTTAAACCAACCCTTATCACCTTGTAAGGAGCCAGAAAACCATCATCAATACCCTGCTTCAGCGAATAGGTATAGATTGGCTCGCCAAAATACTCAATATTAGAAATCTCCTTTGTTTCCTTGAGCGTAGCCGTCAAACCCAAATGGGTTGCCGAACTGAAATATTCTAAAATCTCCCGCCATTTGCTATCATCCGCCGCACTACCACGATGACATTCATCAATCACGATCAAATCAAAAAAGTCGGGACTAAACTCACGATAGGCATCAAGAATATCATCCTCATAATTAACTAAACCCTGATACAGAGCCAAATAAATCTCAAAAGCTGTGTCAATATTTTTGTTTTTAATCACCGTCATTTTGTTTTTGAAATGCTTAAAATCACCGCGCTTAGTCTGACTAATCAGCGAAGTGCGATCGGCTAAAAACAAAATCCGTTTCTTAGTGCCATTTTTCCAGAGACGATGAATAATCTGAAAAGCTGTATAGGTCTTACCCGAACCCGTTGCCATCACCAGCAATAAACGATCCTGTCCCTTAGCGATCGCCTCCACAGTCCGATTAATCGCTATCTGCTGATAGTAACGCGGTTGCCGCCCCTTGCTATCAAAAAAATAATCAAAACTAGCAATCTGTTCCGCTTCAGGAGTTTCAATCCCCTTAAACTTCTTGTACTTCTGCCAAAGTTCATCAGGACTAGGGAAATCATCCAGACTCAACTCACGCTCGATCTGATCCGAAAAGCCAGATTTATCATGCTCCAAAAAGCCGTCGCCATTCGAGCTAAACGCCACAGGCAAATCCAAAATATCGGCGTAGTCCAAAGCTTGCTGCATCCCAGCACCAACTGAAAACGTATTTTTCTTAGCTTCGATTATAGCGATCGCTATATTCGGCTTGTAATACAACACATAATCCGCCTTTTTCGCCTTACCCCGTTGCGTCTGATCCCCCTTCACATAAATCCGCCCATCCGTAAAATAAACCTGCTCACGCACCTGCTTCCGTATATCCCACCCCGCACGAATCAAAGCAGGCAAAATGTATTGCGTACAAATATCCTGTTCTGAAAGATCCTGTTTATCGGTCATCAATAATTTAAGCTATATTTTTTGGAAATACTTCGTTAATTATAATATAGTTTATACAAAAACGAAATGTAGGGGCAATTCATGAATTGCCCCTACGATTAAATATTGTTAGTTAATAAACTTTTTTAAGGTGTCAAGAGTCATTTTATAAGGCGGATAGCGCCACTTGAGGTCGAAGCGGAAAGAATTTTTGAGTACGCTCTTACGATGGGAGAATGTATCAAAACTTGCCTTGCCGTGATAGCTACCCATACCGCTGTGACCGACACCACCAAAAGGAAGCTCTGGATTACCCAAATGCATAATGATGTCGTTGAAACAACCGCCTCCGTATGAAATCTCTTGGAGAATGCGCTCCTGATTTTTTTTATTGCTAGAGAAGAAATATAAGGCTAGAGGTTTAGCTTGAGCATTGACAAAGTCGATCGCATCTGAGAGTTGGTCATATTCCAAAATCGGCAAGATTGGGCCAAAGATTTCCTCAGCCATAATTTTCGAGTTAGGAGACACTGCATCAATGAGGGTAGGCGAAATAAAGCGATCGCTTTTATCGCTGTTTCCACCAATTAGCACTTTGCCTTCATTGAGCAAACTTACGAGGCGATCAAATTGGCGATCGTTAACAATACGGGCAAAATCTGAACTTTGTTGAGGATTTTCACCGAAGAATATCTTTACGCATTCTAATAATTTTTCAATTAGCGCAGGTTTGATGCTTTTCTGTACTAATAGATAATCAGGAGCAACACATGTTTGACCAGCATTATAGAACTTACCCCAGATAATCCGCTTAGCAGTGGTTGCTAAATCACAGGATTCATCGACAATACAAGGGCTTTTGCCACCAAGCTCTAAGGTTACAGGAGTTAGATGCTTTGCCGCAGCTTCCATAACAATTTTGCCGATCGCAGTTCCACCAGTAAAGAAGATATGGTCAAATTTTTCGGCAAGTAAAGCTTGATTAGTCTCGATACCACCTTCAATCGCAGTAATAAAATTAGGATCGAAGTTGTTGTTAATGATTTTAGCGATCGCATTGGAAGTGTGAGGCGTATGCTCTGAAGGCTTAAGTATCGAACAATTGCCCGCCGCGATCGCCCCAATTAAAGGTTGGATTGTCAGGGCAAAAGGATAGTTCCAAGGTGCAACGATCAACACTACGCCTAAGGGTTCAGTATAGATATAACTAGAACTAGGAAATAAATTTATAGGAGTCCCTACTTTTTGGGGCTTCATCCAAGCTTTAAGATTTTTGAGAACAAATTTAATTTCTGAGAGGGTAACTAAAATTTCACTGCCAAAAGCCTCGATCGCGGGTTTACGCAAATCAGCATAAACTGCATCAAGAATTAGTTGCTCATTGTCTTTAATCAGTTGTGAAAGCTTATTGAGTTGAGCAACCCGAAAATCATAGCCCTTGGTTTTACCAGTGGCAAAGAAAGCGCGTTGATTGGCGATCGCAACTTGAATATCAAGACTATTGGCAGGTATAGTGACCATAATTTGTAATTCGTAATTTATAATTCGTAATTTAGAAAACTGAGTTCTCCCTCAAGGTTAACTCATGTTAATTTTAAGCGATAGCAAAAGCTTATACATACTGCAAAAACTATGGCAATTTTTGGCGGCATTCTGATCGTAATCGGTATTATTCTGTTTTTTGTCCAAAAGAATTACAGTACGAAACTACAAAGTATTAGGCTAGCAACAGCGTCAACAGTTGCGGATTTGCAACGTATTGCTAGTGAAATTGCAGGAGAGATTGGTAGTGGGAATTTACGAGAATATGTAAAAGTGCGCGGTATTATTCGTAGCGATCGCCCTTTAATTTCGGAGCTTAAACAAGAACCCTGTGTGCATTACACGATGCGCGTTGTCAGGGAATATGAGGAGCAACATACAACCCGCGATAGTGAAAATAAAACCCACACCGAAACTCGGCGGGATTCAGAAACCGTGTCAAGCAATAGTCAAGCAATTCCATTTACTTTGCAAGATAATTCTGGCGAACTTATGGTTAATCCTGACGGTGGAAATATTGATACTGTTCAAGTCTTAAATGAGTTTCGACAAGAAAATTCAAGCGGCTCTTCAATATCTTTTGGCGGCTTTAATTTATCACTCGGTGCAGGCATGGCTGGTAGACGCACGATTGGTTATCGTTATACAGAGTCAATTTTGCCTTGCGATCGCGAAGTGTTAGTAATTGGTACAGCGGCAGATGAGGGTGGTCAAGTCACTCTCCGCAAGCCTATCCAAGCTGATAAAAAATTTATTATTTCCCTCAAGAGTGAAGAGGAACTCGCTAAGTCTACGGCAAATGCCGCCAAATGGTATTTCTATGGCATGGTTGCTTGTTTAGCGATCGGGGCAATTTTATTGATTTTGGGATTAATTTTAAGAGAATAAACATTACAGAACTTTACATCCCTTGCCAAGGAATAAATTCGTAGCAAAGCCATAAATCTATCTCTGGGCATGGGATTTACTAGATTTACATAAAATATTTAGACTAATTGCTGACAACTGTAACTACAGTGGGTAGGCTGTTTTAACAAAACTCATGTCATGGGCGCAGAAATGAAGAGAATTCGATTTTGGATAGTAATTTGCCTTAGTTTTTTTCTGGTTCTAATTTCTCATCCACTTATCGAGAGATCTTCGCCCATTTATGCGCAAACCCCTTTTGTTCAAAATGTTCCCCTGCTACCTTCTAACATGCAAGGGCAATCAGAACTACAACCATTTGAAGATTTAATCAAAGATCATCAAAAACTAGCAGGTTTATTTACGCTCTATCGCCAACCAGAAACAGGCAAGACCTTTGCCGAAATTCAACCCGAACAACTTAATCGCAACTTTTTGGCGGTAATGACCCTCGAATCTGGGCTAGGTGAACAAGGGCTCTATCGTGGTGTTCCTCTACGCGACTTAATGTTCACCATCCGACGCTTAAATAATAATTTGCAATTTGTGGTTCCCAACACCAACTTTCGTGCTCAGCTAGGAGATCCACAAGAGCGATCGCTTAGGCAATCCTTTAGTGACTCGATTTTGGTCTCACTGCCAATTCGGAGCATTCATCCTAAAAACAAATCTTTTTTAGTTGATTTAGAGTCTTTGATCTTGAGTGATGTTTTACCAAATTTAAGTAGAACCTTGGCTGCACAGCTTGGCGCTACCTTCATCGCCGACCCTAGCAAATCCTATATCAGCAATGCGGAAGCATTTCCCCAAAACATTGAATTAGAATCGGTATTTAGCTTTACTGGGACGGCAATGCCAAGAACAGAGTTTAGCGCTCCTGACCTAAGTACTCTGTCCGATAGCAATGCTTTTACTCTCAAAGTCCGTTATAGCCTATCTCAACTCCCGACCCAAAATGGCTATCGTCCTCGATTTGCTGATGAACGAGTTGGCTATTTTGTCACCGCTTATCAAGACTTTTCTAAAAAATCTGGCAAGACTCCATTTGTACGCTATATCAATCGTTGGCATTTAGAAAAGCAAAATCCCCATGATTTACTCTCCCCACCCAAACAACCGATCACCTTTTGGATTGAGAATACAGTTCCTCTAGAATATCGCAGCGCTGTGAGTGAAGGCGCGTTAATGTGGAATCGAGCCTTTGAAAAGATTGGGTTTAAGGATGCGATCGCGGTAAAACAAATGCCCGATCGCGCTGATTGGAACCCAGCCGATATTCGCTATAACACGATTCGTTGGTTTAACTCGATTGATGGTTTCTTTGCGATGGGCCCATCTCGAACCAATCCTTTAACAGGACAGATTCTTGATGCGGATATCATCATCGACAGTAATTTGATTCGAGCAATTAAGCAAAATTATGGCAGTGTTGCTCAACAAAATAGTTGGCAAAATCTGTCTTTTCTATCGCGATTGATTGGTAATCCGCATCTATGCAGCTATGGCATGGATGCGCGGCGGATGCGCTACGACAAACAGGCGATCGCCTTGCTTAGCAAACAATCAACTAAAACTAATTTCAATAACAACTTGTTTATGTCTAGCGCTAATGATTTGTGCTACGGCATGGAAGCAGTGGAACAATTTCGGTTAGGCGCAATGTCTCTGTCTCTGTTTGAGAATGTGTTGCCTAGTAGCGATCGCATGAAAGACTATATCAATCAATTTGTGCGTGAAGTTACAGCTCATGAAGTCGGACATACCTTAGAAAGCATTTAAGAATTGACAGCAGTAAGATTTCTAAGCATTTTGCGGATCAAAGCTATGTAGATAAAGGACTCCGAGGTGTTCTCATAAAATTCATAATCCTTGCTGAGTCTGCGATATTTGCCTATCCAAGCGAAGGTTCTCTCCACAACCCAACGCTTTGACTCAACAACAAAACCTTTCTGCGCTT
>JBIKYZ010000220.1:0-8372 GCA_044354985.1 Pseudanabaena sp.
TAGGGGTGTGGGTGTAGAAGTGTCACTGAACTATTAGACAACTTTGTTGTGTGCATCTCAATCAATTGCCAATATAACTTATTTATATATTGTGAGACGAGTTTAATAAATTTTGAGTTCCTTTTTTGGATTCATGACTTTTGCTGACATATTCTGTCACGATTTCTTTTGACATTAATTTTCTGGCATTAAACTAAGTTGAGGGTTGCTATACTCACTACAAGTAAATATAGATCCTCAAAAACTGTACTGTCCGCGCAGCGGGCGGTACAGTTTTTTACTCTGTTTTTTAGCTATGCTAAGGTACTTAAAGAAATTAAGGAAATGAAGCATAGGCTACTTTTCTCTAGCCATTACAAATCTTAAAAATCCTATGAGTTCTTGTTAAAAAACATGATTTGGATCGCGATCGCCATACAGTTAATACTTAGCGCAGGGCTGCTGTGGGCTTCATGGCAAGTCTGGATACTTCGCAACGCGCTCCAATCAACAGTAAAAACTGTAGATGGCTGGACAGAAGCTTGTGAAAATGGCTTACAAGGATCAACCCCTAACCTTGAAGTTGCTCGTGGTGGAGTCGGCTCGACGCGCAAGCAATATCAAATATTGCAAAGTCAGTTAGAAAAAATTCGGAAGTCATTGTCTGTACTTGTGCGTGGTGTATCCTTTTTAGGGAGTCGGTGGCAACAGTCGCGGAAAGGTGCACCTAAGGGTGTGTCAAACTCTCCAAATAACAAACCAAACGGCAAAAATAAAGGGTCGTCAGGGAGCAAGTCGTCAGGGAGCAAGCAAAATGTCAAACGGCGCAGGTAAATTTTTCGGTGGATTGATCGTAGGTACTGCGATCGGGGCAGTAGCTGGCGTATTATTTGCGCCGAGATCAGGCAAAGAAACTCGTCAAGCTTTGAAGCGATCAGCGCAAGATTTACCGCAAATAGCTGAAGAGTTAGGTTCTAATGTGCAGTATCAAGCTGATCGTTTTACTGAGCAAGCGCAACGAACTATCGATGAAACGTTAGTCCGTCTACAGGAGGCGATCGCTATAGGGCAGGAAGCAAGTCGCAAGCTACAGGATGAATTAGCCATATCCATGGGTGGTTCTTCAAATAGCTCGATCAGTGAAGGTGACCATGCTAATGAAGATGAAGAATAAATCCTTAAAACAGTCTTGAAAAAGTAAACACCTATAGGAAATTATGTCAGAAGCGATCTTTTTGCTAGGCTTGTCATTTTTATTGGTGGTCGTTTGTCTGACGATTCTTTTACTGACGGCCATCCCTGCTTTTCAGGAATTGGCAAAAGCTGCCAGTAGTATCATCCGCCTAGCTGACACCTTAACGCGGGAGCTACCTGCGACACTCGAAGCAATCCGTATGACAGGGCTAGAGCTAAGTGAATTAAGTGATGAACTCAACCAAGGTGCGAAAAGTGCTGGTGAGGCTGTAAAACAGTTAAATGATGGAATCAAGGGTGTACGCCAAGGCGCATCTAATGCGTCGATTGCCACTAAAAGTGCATTTGCTGGCTTAAAAGCTGGTTTAAAATCCCTTGGTCGTCCTCGCCGTCAAAAGCGATCGCCGTCAGATATATATCCAGAAAACTTACGCTCTAGTAACCCACCTTCCGAAGACTTAGATGAAAGCGAAGATAATGTGACAAGACAAAATCGGCTAGTTACCCCTGATGAAATTCGCTCTGAGGGCTTTATGGGAGATTTAACCCCAGATGAAGATTAAAAAAATTGGTGCATTACTGCACCAATTTTTTTTTAATGTTGACAGCGATCGCAGACACCATTAACGGTTACCTCATAGCTATCCACTTTTAAACCTGCACGAAGTTTACGAAAACTTAAACCTTCAAAGGCATCCCACTCAATATCCTCAATCCTGCCGCAACATCTGCACCGAAAATGATGATGTGGCTCTACATTGGCATCATAGCGACATACACCCTGCTCCAATAAAACTTCTCGCACTAAGCCAGCATCACGTAAAGTCTGGAGCGAAAGGTAAACGGTTGCCTGAGAAGAAGTTGGTGCATCTTGGTTTAAATCACTTAGGATCTGGTCAGCGGTTGGATGATCTAGACGCTCAAGTAAATTTGCATATACGGCAAAACGTTGTGGCGTAACTCGCAACCCCTTAGATTTCAAGATTTGCACAACCCGATCTGCTTGCTTTTGCATATAAACTTACTCCTGATTTCCGCTAAATTTCCCCGTAAAGTTCTTGCAGACTAGATTTACAGTTTTAAGAATTTAGTAATCTGCTCTTTAAGATAGGAAAATTCAACTAAAAGATTTTAAATAAAAATTTCACAAGTAGTACGCATGTTTACTTGCTTGATTAGTCAATATAACATTTCTATCTAAGAACTACAAATTTATTAAACTTTTTAAAATAATTGAGTAGTTATGGGTATTGACTAACTTCTAAATAAGAACTATTCTTAAAAGTGTTCAGATAAGTATTTACCGCGAGAGAAAAATATGGCAGTTATTGAAACCGTACCAAGCGTTGTTTTTAAGACTCGTGTACGTGATGAATCTGTTGAAAGTCCTAATCCATATCGTTGGGAAGACAAAACTACTCAAGATCTTTTTGCTGGCAAAAAAGTAGTAGTTTTCTCTCTACCTGGTGCATTTACTCCTACCTGCTCATCCAATCACCTACCTCGTTATGAAGAGCTTTATGAAGAATTTAAAGCTCTAGGCGTTGATTCAGTTATTTGTATCTCAGTTAACGACGCTTTCGTTATGTTCAAATGGGGCAAGGAAATCGGTTCTAAGAATGTATTCTTGCTTCCTGATGGTGCTGGTGAGTTCACCCGCAAGATGGGTATGCTTGTTGACAAATCGAATATTGGCTTTGGTCTCCGTTCTTGGCGCTACTCAATGTTGGTTAACGACTGTAAGATCGAGAAGATTTTCGTAGAACCTGGCTTTGCTGATAACGCTGGTAGTGATCCTTTTGAAGTATCTGATGCTGACACAATGTTGGCTTACCTCAAGGGTGCTGAAGCTACAGGTGTATCTGCTCCTCGTTTAGCATTTGTTGGTTAAAGCTCTATTCCAAAAGATAAATAATTTTTTAAAAGACTTGCTTTATAGGTCTTTTAAAAAATTATTTATCCATTACTTGTAAATTTGCACTGCCATGAAACTCTCTAGCAAAAATCTTAATGAACGGCTTGATACTCTCTACGATGCGATCGTGGTTGGTGGTGGTATGGGTGGTCTGTCGGCGGCGATCTATTTAGCCCGTTATGGATTGAAGTGTCTAGTGATCGAAAAAGGGAAAGGGCGATCGCTATGGATGCAAGATTTGCGCAACTATGTCGGGCTCGATCCACACACTCCTGGGCGAGATATATTAAATCATGGAACCAAAACGTCGTTAGATTGGGGAGCTGATCATCTGCGTGGTTATGTCGAAGAAGTAACCGATGAAGGCGAAACTTTTGCTGTAAAAGTAAAAGTTGGTAAGCAGAATAGTATTTATCCTGTATTTCACAGTAAGTATGTGATTGCGGCTTCTGGGATTATGGACAATTTGCCTCAGCTTGAAAACATGCAAAATGTCTATGATTATGCTGGCTATACGCTTCATGTATGTATGATTTGTGATGGCTATGACATGTGGGATCAGAAAGCAGTTTTGATTGCGAATACAGAGTCTCAGATTGGTGCTGCTTTTGTGCTGAACTGGTTCACACCCTATATTTCCGTTCTAACTCATGGCTTATGTACAGTCAGCGACACAATGAAACAGAAGCTTGCTGACCATGGTTATCCATTGTATGAAGCTCCGATCGCTAAGTTCTTAGGAGAAAATCATCAGCTTAGTGGTGTCGAACTTACCGATGGTACAGTTGTCGAAGCAACAACTGGTTTGGTAGGCATGGGTTCTGTTTATCACAATCATTACCTTAAAGGTATTGAAGGTCTCGAATGGGATGGGCAGAACTTGGTCACCAATGAGATGGCAAAAACTAGCCACGATCGCATTTTTGCCTTAGGCGATTTGAAAAAGGGATTGAATCAAGTTTCGATCGCAGTTGCAGATGGCACTGTTGCCGCAACCCAAATTTGGCGAAATATTCGTCGTGCTAGTCCTCCTCGTAAGTGGGAAGAGAACATCAAAGTTCCAGTTTCAGTCTAAACAAAGAAGCCTCGCTATGCGAGGCTTCTTTGTTTAGGTTCCAAACGAGCGATCGCCTGCATCCCCTAACCCAGGAACAATCCATCCTTTCTCGTTCACAACTTCGTCAATACAGCCTGAATAGATCTGTACCGTAGGAAATTGTTGGTTGATTAGTTGTAATGCTGGCGGAGCACATAGAGCATTAATAATCCGTATTAAGGAAGCATCGGCTCCTCGTTCTGTCAGCATTTTGAGGGTTGTAATAATCGATCCACCTGTTGCCATCATCGGCTCAACAATGAAAATATGTGTTTGAGGCTCAAATCTCTCTGGCAGACGATTGAGATAACAACTAGCTTCCAGAGTTTCTTCATTACGTACTAAGCCAAGATGATAAACATTTGCTGTTGGCAATAGATTTTGGCAGCCTTCAAGCATTGACAAGCCTGCCCGCAAAATTGGCACAAAAGCTAGAGGGATAGAACCATCGATCAACTGTCCTGATGCGTTTCCTAATGGAGTTTCTATATTTACTTCTTGTACAGGTAGAAATTCTCTAACAGCCTCATAGGTAAGCCATTTACCCATTTCATTCATCGCAGTTCGGAATAAGGGAACTGGTGTATGTTTCTCCCGTGCGATCGTGAGCCAGTGACGAATAACAGGATGAGGAGGAACATATACACGCAATTGAGAAGCCATTTATTTGCTTTGGTATTCTGAGTTTGGATGTTAATTTATACAGCGTTTTAGCCTGTATAAATTAACATCCTACAGCGCTTTTGGTTTCAGTTCTATAAATTTAACTGAAGATAGGAGCTAACGACACTTTGCGCTCAAACCCAAACCAAGAAATTTTTTAAAAGCGTTGTAAAGCAACGCTTTTAAAAAATTTCTTGTGATTTGGTTGCCCGATAATTGTTATAAATTTTAGCTTTATCTATAGTACTAAGGATGATGATTTTGCTTAATAAATAATACCAATTCACGAAAGTGTAGCCACACTTTCGTGAATTAAAAACCAAACCCTGTAAGGGTTTTGAAAAGACAAAATGGCTACGCCATCCCTTTCTTTTGGTATAAATCCCAAAAGAAAGGGATGGCGATGCAAAGCGTCACTGTCCTTTTCTTTTGGGATTTAGCCAAATAGCTAATTGCTAAGAAGCAACTTTAATTTATAATTTCTGATTATTCATATTAAGTCAGTTAGTTAAGACAATTTAATGAAAAAATATTTTTTGCGGAATCTAGCGATCGCGTCTAGTTTGTCGGTTGCAGCAGTTTCATGTACTCCTAGCTCCCCAGCCCCAAACAACACTCCAGCCGCCGCAACTTCTAGCCCAACCACCGCTGCTTCACCTACAGCTTCACCTACTGTTGCCTCAACACCTTCTCCTTCACCTACTGCAACCGCAACTGCAACTGCTAAACCTACTGCAACAGAGTCTCCTAGTGCCGAAAAGCCTGCTGATACAGTAAGGATTGCAGTTGTGAACAACAGTGGAAAAGTCTTGAAATCGATTTATATGTCTGCACCCAAAAAAAAAGATTGGGGCGATAATGAGCTTGATGTTCCGCTTAAAGATCGCGAAAAAGCTGATTTTGAGTGGAAACGTTCAGATTATAAAGGTGATGATGCTGGCTGTATTTTCGATATTAGAGCTGAATATGATGATGGAAAATTTGCCGAGCTAGATCCAATTGATGTTTGCAAGACCCCTGCGATTAACTTGAAATGAAACACTTAATCTTCCTATGAGGAGATTTAAAGCTCTTACTAGTTATATAGCAATACTAAAGCACAAAATGGCATAGCCATTTTGTGCTTTTAAAACCCTTAAAGGGTTTGGGTTTTAACTCACAGAAGTGTGGCAACACTTTTGTGAATTGGGATACAAGAGATCGCTAGGAAAAATCAAACACCCAAATAAAAGAGGCGGCGCAAAGCGCCGCCTCTTTTATTTGGATGTTATGTTCTACTGAGTTTGGGTATAACAGACGATATTAGATTTTATCCCTTGCTTCTCTTATAATGTGATTACCCTGTAAAATATTATTGATTTGATTGAGAACTTCAAAATCTTCCTCAGGTAGGTTCTTAGTTGCTGAAGGTTGCGGATTCTTTTCTAAAAAGCTAAAGGCTTGACGAAACTCGGCGGGTGTGGCGGCGATCGCATTGTCAAAATGGCAAGGAACAATCCGCACAAAATTCCAGCTAGCAACTTTATCTGCCCATGCAATTACCGTTTGCGGATCACGATTGAGAATGAGAGTTTGCAAGATTGGCGCAACGAAAATGCGTCCATTGCCGCGTAGAGATTCAAAGGATTGATACCAGTTATATTTCCAGCGAAAAGGGTATAGACCGAACAAGGCTTTGCGCGATCGCTCTGGGGCTTTGGTAATATCTAGTAAAGCTTGAAAGAAGGAAACGGTTTCCAAAACTTGGGGACGGAAATAGAACAGAAATAGAGCCGTTCTTTGCCAACCACGAATCCGATTTACTTCTGTATCGACAATTGGTTCATCCGCACCATCTCTAGCATGGAATAGTAATGGATAGGGATCGATTTGCAAGATTTCTGGTGGCTTTTCGGGAACGGAAACAATCGTGTCCGTAACCAAAAGAGTCTGCGATCGCTTATCAAATAGCGCTACCTCAGCAAATTTCCCTAATCCCAGTTCAATCGAACCTAGAACTGCATAGTCAAACTGATCAGCAAAGGGAGTCTTGGAGCTATCCTCAGGTAACAGCGATGTGCGTCCCCAAGGTAAACCTAACCAACTGAGCGGCAAATTGAAAGGGAAGCTCCATTGGTGTGGTGAGACATAAACGTGAGCTTTAGGAAACTGTCGCGCAAAAGGCCCCACAAAAACCTTATGCTCAATTCCTGATACTGTTGGCAAAATGATGTATTTGACATCGCCATGCTCAGCAACTAGTTCATTGACAAGGCGAATACATTGGGGAGTCGGAGCAACGGGCGCATATACCAGCAGTCCACCAGCCGCTAGTTTCACTACCGTCATGCTAATTGGTACAACTACGTAAAAAATTCCCTGAATCTGCTCGAAAGTCCAGATCGCATCCTTAACAATTTCTTTGCGAATAGTGCGTCTCTGACCATAGGGATAAAGCGGCACGACCTGCCAAAATTTCCACGACCAGTCCTTTGGGCTGCTTGGCTCATGCTCAGACTTGTGATGTGTTATTTGGGCAGTCATTAACCTCGCTCTCAGTACGCATACTATTTACAGTGCAAATATCATAATGCGATCGCTATCCCCAATCAAACTTTCATTAAATAATCGCATGTTTTGCGTGAGCTATAAGTACATCGGTTTAAAAAGCCAAAGAAGCTGATTTGCCCGCTTCGCGGGCAAATCAGCTTCTTTGGCTTTTTAGTTGTCAAAACAGGAATGGTAGGACTCGAACCTACACAGATCGATTTAGAAGATCGATGCCCTTCCATTAGGCGACATTCCCAAATAAAAATAGAGAGTGGGCAAAGCCCACTCTCTATTTTTTAAAGCAAGCGTTTTGCTTCACATAGCAGCCCTGTTTCAGGATGAACATAAAATTCATCATACCTTCTACCAAAACAGCCATCACCAAGGTAGCGAGGTTGATATGGTTTACGGCAAGGCTTGCCATCAACGATTTCGACATATCGTTCCACATACTGCCAGAGATGCGTAACCACATGCTGTCCAGTCACAGTTCTTTGGTCTAGGCGATCGCATAGTTCGCTATATACCAGATCCCAAGGTTGACCAACATGCGATCGTAAAAATCGCCGTAATGGAGCTAGATGATCGGAGAAATACTTGGTTTTCTGTCTCACTTTGATCAAGTAGGGACTAAGTAAACCATCTTCGCTAGCTTCAAGGGTTAAGCGATCGAGTTTCTTTCGTACACCTTTTAATCTGCGAAAGCTTTGTCTCATGCCACCACGCGGACGTTCGATCACAATTTCTTCGAGGCGATGTTCGCTCATAATCTCAAATATCTAATAACAGAGTGCTGAAAGCTGATGATGCAGTAGAGAAATTTCAATGAATGGGACAAGTAAAAATGCAACATGCTCGTTCTCCTGAATTAGTAAGGAATGAAAAATAAATAACTTATGCATTTTGAGGAATGGCTCTATAGTTCCATTTAGGAAGATATTCATCAAAAACAATAGGTAGATTTTCTTTGAAACCATCCATAACCTTTCTACCCTT
>JBIKYZ010000221.1:0-8355 GCA_044354985.1 Pseudanabaena sp.
TGGCAAATACTACTATCTTAGTACTCCTAAATCATTAGTGCTTCGATTTCTCATGCCCAATATTTGGGCATCTCTTAATGTGCCGTTCATCCATTTTTTGCTTCAATTTTTTCCAAACTCCAAAAAGATTTGTAAGCACTTACGAAAATTAACTTGCTAGGGCGTTAAGGAAATGCCAAAATATTTAAATTAGTACTAACTGAAATGACTATGCTCGGTAAAACCCTAACTGGGCGCTATAAAATCGTTAAGCAACTTGGCGGCGGCGGCTTTAGCCACACCTTTATTGCCGAAGATGGATATCTGCCCGATCGCCCTACCTGTGTGATCAAGCAGCTTAAGCCTGCGTCATCGCAAGCAGAAATTTTAAAAATCTCCCGTGAACTATTCGATAACGAGGCAAAGGTACTTTATCGATTAGGACGACATGAATGTATTCCCAGTTTGTTGGCTCACTTTGAAGAAGACGAAGAATTTTTTCTGGCTCAGGAATTGATTGAAGGTGATGTATTAACTCAAGAAATTAAGCGTGGTGAATGTCTGGGAGAGCAATACACGATTGATTTTCTCACCGATATTTTGCACACCCTCGATTTTGTGCATCGCCAACAGGTCATTCACCGCGATATTAAGCCGAGTAATTTGATCCGTCGTGCTAGTGACAAAAAAATTGTCTTGATTGATTTTGGAGCAGTCAAAGAAGTTAGCACTCAGCCAATTAGTCAGTTAGGACATACTTCAAGTTTAGTAATTGGCTCACCTGGATATATGCCCAACGAGCAATATAGCGGCAAGACCATGTTTGCTAGTGATATCTATGCGATCGGGGTGATTTCCATCCAAGCACTGACTGGACTATTGCCAAACCAGATTCCCGAAGATCAAATTACTAGTGAGTTTTGCTGGCGCGATCGAGCTAAAGTCACACCAACATTGGCAGATGTGATTGATAAAATGGTTCGCTTTGATTTTCGTCAACGATATCAATCAGCCAATGAAGTGTTGGAAGCCCTGCAACCTCTACTAATCCAATCTCAAGCTCAGACTGTTTTTAGCAAATTTAAACCGCTAGATCTGAGCGAGTTGACACCGATCGCGAATAACGAATCTACTAAGAGTCCTCAGGCAAAGCTTATTGATGAAGTCTCAGATGATCTTGAGATGAGTGAAGACCCTGTTCGGGCGAAGAAATTGGTATGCCTAGTATGTACTGGCATCTTAGAAAACGATATCAACCGTTTAAACAACTTCAGCTTTGTGGAATTACTGGAAGATTTATATCAACAATATCCAACTGTTGAAGCATTGAAGGAGAACTTAGTAAAGTCCGTCAAAACTATCTCTGTTCAAAAACAGCGCCAATATTTAATTGTTGCCAAAATAGTTTTTAATGCAGCTTCTAAATTCTATCAACAATCACCAGTATCAGTAATTTCTGAATCAATAAGTTCTGCTCAATTTAATCCAAATCCTCAAAAAATTAGTCAACCACTTGCCTATTCAGTAGATCGTCTAGTCATTAATGCAGGTTCGGCGCAGCTAATTGCTCCTCTCAATACTTCTCAAAACAGCTTAATCGAAGAGCCGCTATACGAATCGTTGGTTGCAGAACTACCATCAGAGACTCAGTCTGGTTTTTCGGAAGATGAATTGTCACTTCTCGATCCCTATTTAGACGACAACGCTGATATTTATGCATGGGTCGCGCATAACATTAATATCGATGCTCAACAAATGCGCCTAAAAAAGCTGTTGTTTTATACCTATCAAGATGTTTGGGAAAGCGATCTGCGTCAATTAAATAGCATTGACTGGGCAAGTCTCTTAAGAGAACTAGTCTCATTTATGCCCACTTTTCTCCAATTGCAGGCTTTACTGCAAGAGGCAGTTCAAAGAGTATCAAAACCTGCGGAATATATCGCGATCGGTAATCTACTACTGACTAAATTAGAAACACTTTATCCCGATCGCCATGATGCAAATAATCTTGAAGCGATCGCACCGCCGATTTCACCAGTTAATCAATACAGCTCTCCCTTAAACAATCAAAGTCACAACAAAATTCCATTTGATCCACGCATTGCCTTAGACTTATTTGACTTGCGATTAGAACTAATGCGATTCACGAGTTCTATGCGTGCAAAAATCCTATTATTTTCGGTACTTTACTATCCCTTTGATCCCGATCGCGATAATTGGCATGACTTGGGATCGCATCGTCTAGATGGATTGCTACGGCAATTATTTTATGCTTATCCTTCCTTTGAGAAAGCAGAAAAATCGGTCTGGCAAATAGCGCGATCGCTAAGTGAACCCAGTGCCTACGATCAGTCGGCTAGTTATATTCTCCAAGTGGTCAAGACTCTATACGATCAGCTTGAAGCTAAATCAATGCTACATCCTGCGGAAGGAAAGCAAGCCCCATCAGAAGATACTGACTTCACACAACCAAGTGCTCTCTCTCATAGCAATGATGATGATACTTGCCAGTTTGCCTGACATTGGGATAATGTGCGATCGCCTTTTATCCTCAGAATTTGCTGGATAGCTAATTGCGATCGCTAAATTTTTGCAAACCTAATATTCGTGTTTATGGTTGTTATTTGTGCGGTATTTATCGAGTAAAATCTAATCAAAATTTTTGAGGTTTTTATGCCAGTTATTAAGAAAACAGAAACTATTGATGGTGAAGAAATTGCCATTTTTGTTGAGGTTGATCGCCTTCCTGCGGAAGAAAGTCCCTATGGAAATCTAAGGGGTGGCGATGTTGCTAATAAGGCAGTGGAAGCTGTAGTTGATACGTTTGGTGATGCGATGCAGTTGGTGCGTAGCTGTGCGGTGAAGGCGGTATCGGGGATCAAGTCAATTAATGAGGCAAGTCGTCCTGATGAGTTTGAGTTAAAGTTAGCGATTAAATTAGACTCTGAGATGGGTGCTGTAATTGCTAAGGTGAGTGCGGGAGCGCAGTTGGAAGTCACAATGAAATGGACATCAGGTAAGAAACCATGAGTCAGTCACCAATTATTCAGGTTCTGCCTTACACGCGGATTGTGGGTCAGAAGGAATTAAAGCTTGCCTTGGAACTGGCTTATATTGCGCCTCGTATTGGTGGTGTGTTGATCAGTGGTCAGCGCGGTACGGGTAAGTCAACGGCGGTGAGAGCTTTTGCACAGATGATGCGTGGGCAATTGCCTGTGACCTTGCCGATCAATGCTACGGAAGATCGGGTAGTGGGTGGTTGGAAAATTGATGAGTTGATGAAGGGTAAACCAGATTGGCAAGATGGTTTGCTGGTGGAAGCCGATCGCAAAGGATTGCTTTATGTTGATGAAGTGAATTTGCTGGACGATCACATTGTCAATATTATTTTGGATGTGACATCTACGGGTGTATTGGCGATCCAGCGTGAGGGAAAAAGCGAAGAAGTATCTTTAGCTTTTACGTTAGTGGGAACGATGAACCCAGAAGAAGGTGGTTTGCGTCCTCAGTTGCTCGATCGCTTTGGGTTGATGGTTGGTGTAACCACAGAAACAGAGATAGACAAGCGGCGCGAGATTTTAAATACGGTATTGGCATTTGATGAAGTTTGGTCTGAGTTGCGCGATCGCTCATCTGATTCTTTGCCTGAATTGCTGACAAAAGCTAGAGCCGAAGATGAGGCTTACAAGCAAAAGTTGGACAAAGCAAAGAAGAAATTTTATGAGGTGAAGTTACCTGCTGCTGTTGTGGAAAGTTGCGTGAAGTTGACTAAAGAGTTTCTGGTGCAGGGTAATCGTGGTGACTATGTGATGGCTTTGGCGGCTCGTGCCTACGCTACATTACATGGTGAAAAGCAAGTGACTCACGATCATGTTCGCTCTGTGGCAGAGATAGCGTTGCAACATCGTCGTCCCGAAGCATCTCAGGGTAATGAGGTGACTTGGACTAGCGCGGATAGTGAACAAGTTGCTTCAGTTTTAGGTTTAGAACCAGTTTTAAAGGATGACTAATTCTGAAGGTAGTGTAACGGATTTTTTTGATGCTCCTCTGATGAGGGGATTGGCTTGTGCTGCAATAACGCCGAGTCTGCGAAGTGTGTTGGTATTTGATGCTGATCGCGCAACCTTGCAATTTGCGGCTGAGGCGATCGCAAAAATGTTGGAAGCAGTAACAAGCCAAAAAATTGAAAAAGTGACATTGGGGGCGATTGCTTCTGAGGATGACCTGTGGGGTAATTTAGGGCTTCATGCTAACTCTGAGGGATTTCCGTTTGAGTGGCAGTCAGGCTTATTGGTAAATCGAGATCGTGATTTGCGCTTAGTTGTGATCCCTGATTTAACGCGCTTGAGTTTGGCGGCGACTAGGGCTTGTGTGATGTTGATGTCTGCGGATGTGGGACATTTAGAGCGCTATGGACAGCAGCAGTCTTGGCAACCGAATTTGTGTTGGTTAGTGGGTTGTGATAGTAAACAAGTGGGGATGGTGTCAACCCATTTGCTAGATCGCTTGGCTTTGCGATTGCGGAGTGGAGTCGCTCCAACTTTGGAAACGGATGTTGCAAAAGTAACGCGCTTGTTGGATTGGTTGAGTAGCGATCAAAATTCGGAAGATTTGGAGCATTCTGTTGAATTACCTGATGATCTGATTGCTCAAATACAGGCGGCAGTGGGTGTAAGAGCTAGGCTGACGGGGGAGGTAAGCGATCGCATTTTGGAATATGTGACGGTTTCGGATCGCTATAGTCCTCGTCGCGATTTGGCTTTGGCAAGATTGGCGATCGCTTTGGCGCGGTTGAATGGGATGACTGAGGTAGCGATCGATCATGTGGATCGGGCGGCTCAGGTGATGGGATTGCAGCCTTTGCGATCGCGTCCTAGTGCATCATCAACCGAGGGCGATCGTACTGAGCCTAAATCTACACCAATTCCAGAATCTCAATCCAATTCCGATTTTGATAGAAGTTTGGATAATTCATCGCGTAATTTAGGAACGAATGAGGTTAAAGAGCCTGTATATCAATCAGACACTATCAATGATGGGGATTCGGAGTCGTTTGCCCTTGACGATATTGGCAATTCGACAAAGCCATATCCAGAAGATGCTGCACCGATAGAACGAGAGGCGGGTTCGTTACGGTTGCCAATGCAAAGGTTTAGGACAGCAAATGCGGCGCGAGGTGTGGCGATCGGGGTCAAGAGGGCTACGGATGCTCGCGATCTGGCTTGGGTGAGTACGATTTTGGAGGCGGCGAAGTTTCAGCTTATTCGTCAAGTTTCAGCCAACAGAAATAATGGTTTTTCGATCTTGCCAACGGATTTACGGAGTTATCGTCGCGCTCCTGTTGCTGAACAAATGTTGATGATGGTGGTGGACTATACTTGTCTGCGTGATCGCAATTGGCAGAAGTCATTACTTCCCTGTTTTATTTGGGCATATGTGGAAAGGGCTTGTATTTGTCTGATACAGGTGGGGGCGGCGGATGCGAAGCATGAGTTACGGGCGGTGCGGATTGAAGCGCAAAGTGTACTTGTGCCGCGTATTAATGCTGGGTTGGAGTCTGGAAGGGGAAGAGCTACGCCGTTAGCGCATGGTTTGGATTTGGCTTTGCAAACTTTGCGTCATGCTTTGCAACATGGACGAAGTAAGGTGAGGCAGGCTGTGTTAGTGGTGATTACAGATGGAAGGGGAAATGTACCGTTAGAGGCAAGTCGGGTGGGGGATATTAGGGAGTTTTTGCCTGTGAAGCAGAAGGGGATTGAGGATGCTTTGCAGGTGGCGGCACAGATTGGAGAGTTGGATGGGGTGAAGGCTTATTTACTCCATCCGCAACCGAAGATTTATGCTGATTTGCCTTTGCAGTTGGCTGAGAAGATGGGGGCTAGGGTGTTGGTAATTCCAGAGATGCAATTGGTGGAGGCGGAATCATGAGCTTTATTCAAAGAGAATTATCTAGGCGAGTTCCAAATCGGGCAAAATTGCCTGAAAGTAAAACTTCAGCAGAAGTAGCTATAGAGAACAATGTTATTCAGGGAAATAATAATACAGTTACTATCATTAATCATTCTGGTGGGTCTGCGATTGCTCAAGTAAATGAGGCAGAAGTATTTCCATATAGCAAGGTTTATATTACCGAAAAGCCTCCTAAAGAGGTTGCAATTTTGTATATTCAAGCTGAAGGAGATAGTTGTTATCGACTGATTGGAGGGAACGCTGAAATCGCTCCACTTTTGACAGACCCTGAAAAAAGACCAGAACTTTCTCTGGGTGAATCAGTACAGGAAAAGCTAAGTCCAGAAGATATTCGCGATGATATGAATCATTTTTCTCGCGTTAATATCAAGATTCGCAAATGGCTGAAGCAATTACGCAAGAAGTTTGATCATCAGTTATGTCTAATTATTTCTGACCAAACGCCTTTTGAAATTCCTTGGGAAATGTTGGAGCTTTCGCCTGATGAGTCGGATTCAGAATATTTAGGAGCTTTGGTGACAACTGTACGCTGGCAACAGGTGATCAAAGGTGATGATGAGTTGGTTTTGGAAATCAAGGCTGATGAGTGTTTTGGCAAGGCGATCGCCTATACCAATCATAAAGAACTGAATGTGGGTGTAGAATTATCGATCTTAAAGAAACTGAATGCAACGACCTACGATAACATTACGAAGTTTCATAGCCATTTACAACGGGACGATCTTGGTTTTGGGCTAATTTATATTGCTGGTCATGGAACATTTAGTGAAAATCATCGAGAGATTGCGATCGGTTCGCTGAAAGATCTAAAACAACAACTCAAGTTGAAGGATTTGAATCGATGTGCGCTTAATCTTCTGAAGAAATCAGAGGGAATTGTGTTTGTCAATACTTGTCATTCTGGACGATATCAGACACATAGTTGTATTCCTAATGGTTATCGGCTTGGGTTTGTGGAGCTTTTTTTGAGAAAAGGGGCTAGAGGCGTGATTGGCACTTTAGGAGGAGTGGGAGATAAATATGCCGCAGAGATCGCTAGGGATTTGATGCAAGCTTGTATGGATTCACCGACTTTATCAGTGGCGGCTTTGTTACGGGATATTCGCGCTAAGGTGGTAGCAGATCTAGCAGCAGAGCAAACTCAAGACAATTTATTAGCTTTCATATACACTTTTATGTATGTCTATTACGGTAATCCAATGACCGTACTTCGACTTACGCCATCAGGAGGACAGACCGATGACTGATACTTTACCGCTATCGATTCAGCCTGTGATTAGCTACCCCAAGGAGGCAGAGGTCGGCAAGACATATCTGATGGAAATCGATTTGCAGATGCCTGAGTCTGGGTTTGAGTGGCAGTATGAGGAGGAAGAGTATCTGATTTACTGCATGGTGAATGCTGGGAATCTCTTTACTGTTACATCTGTTGGTGAACCTGCGATCGTGTTGCATCGGTTTGGTGGGACTTATAGGAATGCAAAGTTTTTACTTGAGGCGGGTATTGAAGAAAAAAAGGGTTCGCTATCAGTAGTTTTTGTAAACCAGTGGGGAACCCCTATTAGATCTGTAAATTGTGAAGTGACTCTACAGAAAAGCAATATTTCTCCAACTCTTCCCATAATATCTTCAGTAAATAGATCTTTATCTCCTCAATATAGAGAGTTGATTAAACTTGCTTTAGAAAATGACTCTATAAGCCTTGATCTATCTAATCAAAATCTAACAGCTTTTCCAGACGAGATTTTTGAACTTCCCAATCTGCAATTCATTAACCTAAGTAACAACAGTCTCAGCGAGATTCCAGAAAACATCTCAATGCTTACTAATCTGCAATCCCTTAATCTGAGCAACAACCAGATAGTAGAGATATCAAAAGAAATAATACATTTGACCAATCTTAACCTTCTTAATCTGTCTGCTAACCAGATCAAGGAGATACCTGAATCGATCTCGCAACTATCTAATCTGGAGACTCTAGGCTTAGCTGGCAACGAAATAGCAGAGATTCCAGAAGTGATAACACAGTTAACGAATCTCTGCTTTCTCTATCTAGACAGTAACCAAATCACAAAGATTCCAGAAGTAATTTCGAGCTTGATCAATCTTCAGTTTCTTCATTTAAGCTTCAACCTAATAACAGAAATACCTGAGACGATATCACGATTGATTAATCTCAAATCTCTTGACCTAATGTACAATCAAATAAAGGAGATCCCGCAAAATATTTCACAATCACCAAATCTTTCCGTTTTGTCTTTACTAGGTAATCCAATTACTAATCTCCCCTTAGAATTGGACTTTGGACAAGATTGAAGCAAAGAAAGAGCGGGATTAAGCGAAAAGGGATAATGAGAGTTTCAACTTTCAACCGAAAACAAATCATTATCCCTAAACAAGGACTTT
>JBIKYZ010000451.1:0-2737 GCA_044354985.1 Pseudanabaena sp.
GCAAGATTGTTAATCCTGAAAAATGGCAAGTTAGCCCAGAAACAGCAAGGCTTTTACAACATTGGCGACATTACGATTTTCATGGGGTTAGACCATTCTTTTGTCAGCTAGAAGCAGTAGAAACTGCCATTTGGTTAGCTGAAGTTGCACCCCTCAGTAAGCAAGGTCAAAACTTCATTGAGCAAATTACGACGGCAAATAAAGACGCAAATCCTGAAATATGGCGAGTTGCTTTAAAACTAGCGACAGGGGCAGGTAAAACAACAGTAATGGCAATGTTGATTGCGTGGCAGACGATCAACGCTGCGCGTCATTCATCTAGTAAGAAGTTTACACGCGGATTTCTAGTCGTTACTCCTGGTATTACGATCAAAGATCGCTTACAAATATTGCAACCTAATCATCCTGACAACTACTACAGCAACCGTGAGTTAGTCCCTAGCGATATGTTAGGGGATATAGCGCGGGCGAAGATCGTAATTACGAATTACCACGCTTTTAAGTTAAGAGAACGTCTAGAAATATCGTCAGGTACTCGCAAGCTAATTCAAGGTCGTGGCGAACCACTGCAAACCCTAGAAACTGAAGGGCAGATGCTGCAAAGGGTTATGCCCGACTTGATGGGTATGAAAAATGTTTTAGTAATCAATGATGAAGCTCACCATTGCTATCGAGAAAAACCTGATAACGATGAGATCGATGATCTTAAAGGTGATGAAAAAGATGAAGCCAAGAAAAACAACGAGGCGGCGAGACTTTGGATTTCTGGTATTGAAATAGTCAAACGCAAGCTTGGAGTCGATAAGGTTTATGACCTATCGGCAACACCATTTTTTCTCAGAGGATCTGGCTATGCCGAAGGGACATTATTTCCTTGGACGGTTAGTGACTTTTCGCTCATGGATGCGATCGAGTGTGGCATTGTCAAACTGCCGCGTGTGCCTATATCCGACAATGCCCTTGACGATATGCCTAAACTGCGTAACCTATGGGAGCATATCCGTACAAAGATGCCCAAAAAGGGGCGTGGCGCTGCTGGCAAGCTAGATCCGCTAAAACTGCCGCCTGATTTGCAAACCGCGCTCGAAGCACTGTATGGGCATTACGAAAAAACTTATCATCAATGGCAAGAAACGGGGATAAGAGTACCGCCAGTTTTTATTGTGGTTTGTAATAACACATCAACATCAAAGCTCGTCTATGACTTTATTTCAGGGTTTGAGCGTGAAAATGAAGATGGTAGCATCACCCCAAACAATGGACATTTTGAACTGTTTCGTAATTACGATGACAACTGCGATCGCTTAGCTAGACCGCGCACGCTCTTAATCGATAGTGAGCAGTTAGAGTCTGGCGATGCCCTAGATGGTAATTTTCGAGAAATGGCAGCCCCTGAAATTGATCGCTTTCGTCGTGATTTAGCGGAACGTGAGGGATCGGCTGTGTTGGAAAATGTCACCGATCAAGACCTATTGCGAGAGGTCATGAATACTGTCGGCAAAGAGGGCAAGTTAGGTGAGTCAATTCGTTGCGTAGTATCGGTTTCCATGCTTACGGAAGGATGGGATACAAACACTGTAACCCATGTTTTGGGGGTGCGTGCTTTTGGTACGCAGTTACTTTGTGAGCAGGTGATCGGTCGGGCTTTGCGGCGCTATTCCTATGAACTCAATGATGAGGGCTTATTTGATGTGGAATATGCTGATGTGTTGGGGATACCCTTTGACTTTACGGCAAAGCCTGTGATTGCCAAGTCTAAACCACCCAAAAATACTGTTCATGTCGAAGCGGTAAAACCCGATCGCGATGAGTTAGAAATTAAATTTCCCCGTGTCGAAGGCTATCGTGTGGAGTTGCCCGACGAAAAACTAACGGCTGTTTTTAATGAAGATTCGCTCTTAGAAATCAATCCGATTTTGGTCGGTCCTTCGATTACGAATAATCAAGGCATTATTGGTGAAGGTGTGGAATTAAACCTTAAACATTTGGATGGGATGCGCCAATCAACAATTTTGTTTCACCTCACCAAACGCTTACTTTATACCAAGTATCGAGATGCTAATGAAGAACCGAAACTGCATTTATTTGGTCAACTCAAGCGGATTGTCAAGCAGTGGATCGATCGCGGCTATTTGCGCTGTACGGGTAACACTTTTCCTGCACAGGTGCTTTATCTAGAAATTGCAGATATGGCTTGCAATCGGATTAAAGATGCGATCGAGTCTGTCCCAGACAATGGCGATCGCCCAATTCAAGCAGTTCTCGATGCTTATAATCCAATTGGCTCAACTGCCCATGTGCGTTTTAATACGTCCAAGCAAACCCTGTGGAAGACTGCCCCAAATAAAAGCCATGTAAATTGGGTCGTGTGCGATGGCAACTGGGAAGCGGAGTTTTGTCGCGTGGCGGAGGCGCATCCAAGGGTTCGCAGCTATGTCAAAAACCAAGGTTTAGGCTTTGAGGTTCCTTACCTTTACGGTTCGACACAACGCAAATACATACCAGATTTCATTTTGCAGATCGATGATGGGCGCGATGATTTATTAAATCTGATCGTGGAGATTAAAGGGTTTCGCGGTGAAGATGCTAAGGACAAGGCAAATACAATGAAAACTTATTGGATTCCAGGGGTGAATAATTTAGGAAAGTTTGGACGATGGCAATTTGCGGAGTTTACCGAAGTTTTTGAGATTGACTCAGGTTTTCATAAGCTGATTGAAACTCTAATACTTTAAAA
>JBIKYZ010000312.1:0-5499 GCA_044354985.1 Pseudanabaena sp.
CAAGCTTACGCGATCGCATTAGAGATCCTAATAACGATGTATATCTGAGTGTTGCCTCTATTTGGGAAGCAACGGTTAAATATCAGCTTGGCAAGCTACCTTTACCCGAATCTCCAGAAAAGTATTTACCCAATCAACGTATTCGCCATCAAATTGAGAGTTTGTCTATTGATGAAGGAAGCATAGCAAAGCTGATTGACTTACCACCTATTCACCGAGATCCGTTTGATCGCATTCTCATCTGCCAAGCAATGCAGCATGATCTAGTGATCGCTACTGTTGATTCCATAATTTCTCAATATCCATCTATTCTGACTTTTAAAGATTAACCCCATGCCTCCACGCAAGCCCAGCAACCAGTCCAAAAAAGTCGAAACCATCAAACATGAGGAATCGAAACGCCGCAATATTCCCACAGCCGAGCATCAGTCAGTAATGGCTGAGGATGAGAAAAGCCCGATCCGTGTTGCCTACGATCGCCGCAATCGCGATCTCGATCCGCAGTTAGTATGGCGTGGCAAAGATGAACAGGACTGGTCAGATTTGGTTGTGTCGGCTCCACCGCTTTATATTCAAGAAAAGGTACATCCGAAGGCGATCATTGATGATTTGCGCCGCCAAAGTCAGGAGCGATCGGATGCAACTCAAGATACGCAGTTAGATTTGTTTGCAGATTTCAATGGTTTGCCGAAGGATGCGACGGCGACAGAATTTTATAAGCACGATGCGAACTGGACAAATCGCATGATTTTGGGCGATAGCCTTCAGGTGATGGCAAGCCTAGCAGAGCGTGAGGGTTTGCGCGGTAAGGTGCAATGTATCTATTTCGATCCGCCCTATGGGATTAAGTTCAATTCTAATTTTCAATGGTCAACGACTAGCCGAGATGTGAAGGATGGCAAGCTTGACCAGATTACTCGCGAACCTGAACAGGTCAAAGCTTTTCGGGATACATGGCGCGATGGGATTCATTCTTATTTGACTTATTTGCGCGATCGCTTGACGGTGGCGAGAGATTTATTAACGGAAAGTGGTTCTATTTTTGTTCAGATTGGGGATGAGAATGTGCATCGGGTTAGGGCTGTGATGGATGAGGTGTTTGGAGAGAAAAATCTTGTTAGTCAGATTGTTTACCAAACGACACCTTATGCAACTAGTGAATATTTACCTCCTGTCTGCGATCTAATCCTCTGGTATTCAAAGAACTATTCAAGTTTGAAATACAGGCAGCTCTACAAAGATAAATCAGATCTACAAAGCTTCTCACGTTTCAGCACAATGGTTTCACCTGATAGATCTGTAACTCGCCCCAGAACAAAGGAAGAAAATGCAAATAATGTAGTTCCAGATGGCTGGCAATTGTTTCAGCCAGTATCGCTCGTTTCTCCTGGACCGACGAGTTCCGAGCAAAGGTTTGTAGTAGGAAGCAAAACATTCTTCCCTCCAAGTAATTCTCATTGGAAGACAAGAGTTGAAGGACTTATTCGTGCTAACCGAGCTGGTCGTATTCACCTTACAGCGACTGGGGTTCGTTTCAGGAGCTTCATTGATGATTTTGCAATCTCTGTCACTCATAATATCTGGACAGACACTGGTGGTGGCATTTCCAGTCGAACTGATGAAAAGCGTTATGTTGTTCAGACTAGCCCTACAGTAATTCAACGCTGTCTCCTCATGGCAACCGATCCAGGCGATCTAGTCCTAGATCCTACCTGTGGCTCAGGAACTACAGCCTATGTTGCCGAACAATGGGGAAGACGCTGGATCACTATTGACACCTCTCGCGTAGCCCTAGCCCTAGCCCGTGCAAGAATCATGGGCGCACGTTACCCCTATTACCTCTTAGCCGACAGTCCCGAAGGTCAGCAAAAAGAAGCAGCAATTACTCGTACCATGCCATCTGAAACTCCGACACATGGCAACATCCGCTTAGGTTTTGTGTACGATCGCGTTCCCCATATCACACTTAAATCCATTGCCAACAATACCGAAATCGACACCATTTGGGAGTCATACCAAACCAAGCTCGAACCTTTGCGTGAGGCATTGAATCAAGAACTAAGCAAATCTTGGGAAGAGTGGGAAATACCCCGTGAGGTTGATGCGAAATGGTCAGACAAAGCCAAACAACTGCATGGTGATTGGTGGAAAAATCGCATTGCTAGACAGAAAGAAATTGATGCGTCCATTGCTGCTAAAGCCGATCAAGAATTTCTCTATGACAAACCCTATGATGACAAAAATACTGTGCGGGTAGCTGGCCCATTCACCGTTGAAAGTTTGTCACCTCACAGAGTCTTAGCAGTTGATGAAAATGATGACCTCATCGATCCTGACGCAAAGCGCGATCGCGATAATGACGAAATCGACTTTGTAAATGTGATTCTGGAAAACCTCAAAACCTCTGGTGTGCAACAAGCCCACAAAGAAGACAAGATCAATTTCACATCGCTTGTCCCCTTTCCTAGTCAATACATTTGTGCCGAAGGTCGTTATGTCGAAGGTGAAAATGACAAAGAAAAACGCGCAGGTATTTTCATCGGTTCTGAATTTGGCACAGTATCCCGTCCCGATCTAGTCGCCGCCGCTAGAGAAGCTGGTGACATTGGTTTTGATGTCCTAATTGCCTGTGCCTTTAACTATGACGCTCACTCAGCCGAATTTAACAAACTTGGTCGTATCCCAATCTTGAAAGCGCGGATGAACGCCGATCTACACATGGCAAACGACCTCAAAAATACAGGTGCAGGAAACCTATTTGTCATCTTTGGAGAGCCTGATATCGATATCAATACCCTTGACGATGGCAAGTTACAGGTCAAAATTCACGGTGTTGATGTCTTTCATCCCCAGTCTGGTGAAGTTAGGTCAAGCAATGCCGATGAAATCGCCTGTTGGTTTATTGATACCGACTACAACGAAGAAAGCTTCTTTGTCCGTCATGCTTATTTCTTAGGTGCTAGTGACCCGTATAAGTCACTCAAGACCACGCTTAAAGCTGAGATTGACGAAGAGGCATGGTCAAGTCTTTACAGCGATACATCTAGACCCTTTGCTAAACCAAAGTCAGGACGCATTGCGGTTAAGGTGATCAACCATCTTGGCGATGAAGTGATGAAAGTGTTTAGTGTTGGTTAAACTTAGACAAAACCCATCTATTTGATATAGGAGTATCGAAATTATGCGTAAACAAATTGTTGAATATACATCACCTTTAGATGCTTTAGTGGCGATCGCAAAACAGTTAAACATCTACGAAATCAAGTATCAAATGGATTCAGAAGAATTTTTTGCTAAATATACTCAAGGCGAAACTTCAGATGATGAAGATTTTATCGAATGGTCAGGCAATTACCAACATTATTTAGCGATTCATCATGATTTAGAGAGCAGGCTCAAAAATGTCGCCTAAAATTCTTCAAGACTATTTCGATGAAATTGATCAACTCCTACGCAACTCCGCCAATATATACGTTGAAGAATTTAAAGTCAGTTCTTTAACATCTGAAAGAGCTAATCTGCGTTTAAAAGTTCGTTTCGCTTTCAAATATTTACTGGCAGTTAGTGAAATTATTGTTGTTGTGGATAACCAAATCGAATACATCGACTATCGATATCACTTTCAAGATGCACAGCATAACTTGATTTTTCGCTATGACAGCACGCCCCACTTCCCTAAACTGCCTAGCTTCCCACATCACAAACATCTTCCCGATCAAGTAATCGCTTGCAAAAAGCCATACATAGCTGAAGTTTTACAAGAAGTAATGGAACTGTTGGGATAAAACTAAAAACCACACTCAAAGCCGAGATTGACGAAGAAACATGGTCGAGTCTTTACAGCGATACATCCAGACCCTTTGCTAAGCCTAAGTCTGGACGCATTGCGGTTAAAGTGATCAATCACTTAGGCGATGAAGTGATGAAAGTGTTTAGTGTGGGTTAACCCTTGGGAGGGTGCGGATCGTTGCCATAACTGTTTTTCTGACGAATCTTGCCATCTTTCCCATGAATAATTACCTCGGAGCCTTGATTTTTGGCGATTTCTTTAGCAATTTCAATGGATTCTTTCTGTGTCTCTGTTACCCGAGTAACTTTTTTTGCCCCTGCCGATCTAACAGCAAACTTATCATCGTATGGGACAACATGCTGATTGTTACCTTTCGTTGACTTAGACATAAATCACCCTCCAAACTGTGTTAGATTTATATAACATTATAACCCCTTATTTATATATTTTAGCAATGCAAAATGTTAAATCAATTCAAATTTATCGAGAGCAGCTAGGACTGTCTCAGGCAGAGTTAGGCGATCGCCTCGGTGTGACTCGTCAAACTATTGCCGCATGGGAAAAAGAAGACAGAGAGCCATCTGTAGCTCAGTTGATGCGTATTGCCCAAGCGCTAAATATAGGTATCGATCTGCTGATCAGTCAGCCACAGGACAGTCTAGCGATGGTGGAAACTGGCTTACTATTTAGAGCCGATCAACCATCAGCACTCACTCCCCACTTACGAGCAGCCCTGTCTCAAAAATCATCCAACTATGGATTCATAGAGCAGTTGGTAAAAGAAATTCCCACCTTGCCAGAAATGCGCCCTCTTAAAGAATACGATCCCACCTTTGTTGAGGATGTTGCTAGAGAAATTCGTGATTGGTTAGGTGTGGGCGAAATTTCTCCCCTTGGAGATGTATTTGCAATTCTCGAAGCAAAAGGACTAAAAGTAATCCTTCATCCTCTACCTTCAGAGGTATCAGGATTTTCAGCTTACAACGAAGAATCAGGAGCTACCATTTTCGTCAACTCTACTCATTGCTCAGAGCGCAAGTTTTTCACTGCGTTGCATGAACTAGCTCACCTGATCTTTCATCGTCAAGAATATCGAGTGGCTAAAGCGCAAGGCAAAGGTTCCGATCATAGAGAGTTAACTGCAAATCATCTAGCAGGAGCCGTGATGCTGCCAGCAGATGTGATCAAACGTGAGCTAAGTGCTTACCGCGATCGCTGGATACCAGAACCATTACTCATTGATATAAAAAAGCGATATACCGTAAGTATGAGAACTGTTCTTTATAGGGCATATCAGAATGATTTGATTTCTAAAAAACAGCAAGGTCAACAAATTGGTAATTTAAATAATAAGTATGGAAAGGATGATGAACCATTTCATCTTCCAGAACCAGAGCATCTGAATCGCCTAGAAAGATTAGTTTATCAAGCTCTAATCAACGATGAGATTACCACCTCTAGGGCAGCCGAAATTTTGGGTAAGCCATTTATTGAGGTTCGCGAATCTCTGACTAAATGGCTGGAGGAAGTTGAGTCTTGACAGTTATTGCAGATGCCAACGTTTTAATCGATCTAGATCTTGTTAATTGGAGTTTGGAAAAAATTGAAGCAAAAAATGGATGAACGGCACATTAAGAGATGCCCAAATATTGGGCATGAGAAATCGAAGCACTAATGATTTAGGAGTACTAAGATAGTAGTATTTGCCA
>JBIKYZ010000222.1:0-8243 GCA_044354985.1 Pseudanabaena sp.
AGTCTTGAGTTTAGACGATAGGGTTTTCACCTATATCATCTGGACAGTTAAGCTATACTCTAGGATTTCTAGCTTCAGTGGTTATGTACGGACTGGTTACCGTGATTCACACTGAACGAATCGCACTTGTTGATGAGTTCGAGGAGGTTATCGGTTTGGGGTTCGAGGTGTTGGCGCAGTCGGGCGCGTGCGTCGGGGTTGCCTTTGAGTTTGGCGCTAAATTTGCCGATGCCGAGGAGGTCGGCGGAGACTTCGCCTGTGGTGCTGGCGGCGACTTTGCCGATCAGGGGAATGTTACCTTCGCCTGAGACGCTGACATCGCTTTGGAGGACGCTCCAAGTTTTTTGGAGAAGTCCCTGAAAGCCTGTGGGGTTGAGTTCGATTTTGGCGGCGGTGAGGCTTTTGCTGATTTGGCGGGCGACGGTGAGGAGGATGTCGGATATGTCTACGTCGGTCATGACGAGGTCTTCGCTGGAGTCGAGATAGACGACGTGAAAGCCTTCGCGTTCGAGATCGTATTGGAGTTTGCGTAATTCGGTGGATTTGCCGCAGCCGATGTGACCTGTAAAGAGTTGATGGCTGCGATCGTCGCTACGGGTTATGGTGCGATAGAGTTCGTCGATGAGGCTGACGTTTTTGCGTTTGCCGCTTCTGGCTTTGAAGATAGCTAACTTTTATTTGTAAAATGGGATAAAATCAGTGAAAGTGCTGTTAAATGTAAAAAACTAGTCTAACAGGTCATGGTTTAGGCAATAAAAATATGAAGATCCATTTGAAAAATTTAAGCTTAGGTCACACAAAAAGGCAAATTGCCTTAGGCTTTAATGTGTTGAGTAGCCGAGTGGTTTCAACAATAAATATTTCTGAAGAAAATTCAGTGATGCTGAAAAGTTTTCTTGATTTTTTGTGGAATGATGCGAAGAAAAATCCTTTAAATCTAGTTTCTTATACAAGTGACATGGATGCTAGAATTTCGTCGCTTACTGAGGGAGTTGAGATAGATTGATAGAGGTCAATGGATGGAAAATCTATTTCCACAGTGTTTTTAATAAGCAGTTTCAGGAGCTTATCGATAGTTCGGTTAAGTTTAAAGAAAAAGATACGCCTAAACAATACAAGGAGCGTTTTAAGCCTAAGTTGCTAAAAGCTTTACAGAGAGCGATTAAGGAGTCTATTCCTAATGATCCATTGAGTAAGGATTTTGAGCTTAGGGGTGATTTGAGTGATTATAGACGGGTTAAGTGGGTTGGTATTTTTGATCGCTATCGATTGTTTTTTAGGGTTGATGTAGAACAGAGTTCGATTGTGATTCTTTGGTTAGGATATCCAAGAAATGAGGGTGGGAAGAATGATTGTTATAGGGTTTTTTGGAAGATGGTTGAGAAGAGTGATTTTCCTTCTGATGTTGAGCAGTTAAGCGAAGGATCTAACCTTTTTTAGTTTTGTGCGTTAATGCAAATTGAAAGCTACGGCTAATAGTTTTCATCGATTGGCTGATTGGGAGCAGTGGTAACTTTTGCGTTTGCCTCTGGAGTACTTACTGATTTTTCGGTGGGAGCTTTGCCATAGTCGAGAACTTGGGCGTAGCGAATTACTGTTAAACGGATTTGTTTACCATCCTTGCCAAGAAAGCTAACCTCATCAAGTGTGCCTGTAATCGTGGGATTCCAGCCTTTGTCTAGGATATTTACACAATTGATAGCTTGCTTGCCCCATACTTCCGCATGAATTTTGAGAGGTTCAGGCTCTTTTACTTCTTTGTCTTCGGCATTTTTACGGCGATTGACGTAGAGAACTAAGTTACATACAACTGTTCCTGTTTCTTCAAACTGTTTGAGTTCAGGTTTTGCCGCCAGATATCCGCATATATGTGCAGTTGCCCAAGTCATAAATTTAGCCCTAATCTCAAATTTTAGCTGGTTTACAGGATAGTTATTATTCTAAGATGTGAATTGCCTTTACATAAATCTAAATTACACGATCGCATATGGGTAAACGGAAAGCCCTACTTTCTACAAAACTTCAGAGTTTTTCGGATCGGGATAAAGTTTGGGAAAAGCATAAGGTAAATGGTGAACTGGTGGCTACACATTATGCTGATAGCCAGTTTCCAGATTATTCACGCAGGATCGCGCTTTGTGGGGAGTCTCTAGACTTTGAACTGGTTGATGATCAGCTTAAATTAAAAAATACTTGGTTTTGTCGGGTGCGCCATTGCCCGATCTGTCAGTGGCGGCGATCGCTAAAGTGGAAGGCTAAGGCTTATGCAATGATGCCGAAGGTGGTAGAGGATTTTCCGAAGGCGCGATGGCTATTTGTGACGCTAACGGTGAAGAATTGCGCGATCGCTGATTTGCGAGAGACAATAACTTGGATGCACGAAGGATTTAAGCGGATGTCTAAGTTAAAAGCTTTTCCTGCAACGGGTTGGATTAAGGCGACTGAGGTAACGATGGGGCAAGATGGTTTGGCGCATCCCCATTTTCATTGTTTGCTGATGGTGTCACCGTCTTATTTTTCGGGTGCTTACTATTTGTCAAAGGAAAGGTGGGGCAGTATGTGGCAACAGTCGCTAAGGGCTGATTATGCGCCAATTATTGACATTCGGGCAGTGCAGAAGGGGGATGATTTGGCGGAGTTAATTCCCGAAATTTTAAAGTATCAAACTAAGGAATCGGATCTGACGGCTGATCGGGAGTGGTTGCTGGAGTTAACGCAACAGTTGCACAAGACAAGGGCGATCGCGATCGGTGGTGTGTTACGGGATTATATGCGAGAATTAGGCGAAGAGGTTGAAGATTTGACTGATGAGGAGGCGGGAGAGCGAGGCGAGAAGAATGTTTTGACGTTTTCATGGGATGGGGATGAAAAACATTACATTCTCGATAATTAAGTGGTATTGGTCATCCTGCAAAACAACACAATAAACAAGTTATATGCTTTTATACCAATACTTCCAAGCAGTTTACCAAGAAGATTTGAACGTCAATCTAGATCTAAGTCGTACAATGCCATGCTCTTTTGAATAAGCAAAAGCAAGACTGATAGATAGAAATAGTAATTTACAAGAAAAGCTAACTACAGTTGTCTTGCGAACAATAGATAGATTCAATTTTAGATCAAAATTCATGGGTATATACTAGATAAAGTGTATCCCATCGCGTAGCTCTAACCCGAACATCCGCAGGTATCTCCAAGAAGATAGAGCTTACATTTAAAGGGTAAACTCCATCCATCTTGTCTCGATACAAACTCAAATAAAAGGCGAATTACAAATAATATTTTTTAAGCTATTTTTTTATTAAAAATAAATGTCAGACAATAATCAAACAGTAATCGCTTCAATACAAAGATTTGCAGAGATTTTTGAAGGTGATATTAATGCTTGGAGATTACTTGTTGGTAGAGAAGTCACTGTTAAGAATGGAATAGAGACAGTCGAAATAGCAAATGTGAGAGAGTATCCATTATTAATAACTGTGTCTAAAGACGATAAAATTACTGCTAGCTATACAAAAGAAGCATTTCTTAAAACATTTGGACTTTTGTATCCGCTTATATCAATTACTACATCAAAAGGGTATATTGACAAAGATCGCACAATAGAGGTATTTGAAGAAAATAGAAATCTTTTATTGCTTGAATTAAATGATTTTTTTGAAGCTCATGAATTTGATAGAGCAGAATTTTTTTACTTAAATAAGTGTCAAGGTTATATATCAAGACTTGAATATGAGGAGAAGAAAAAAGTATTTTTACAAGAAATCAAATCTTATTTTTCAGCTAAAATTAATGAGGTTTTAGCTCGTTATTGCTTTGAAGAAGCAGACAAGTTTTATAGAAAAGAATGTAGTGAATATATAACAAACAAAGAATATCAAGAAAGAAAAAATTGTTTTTTAGCCAAGAAAAAAGATTTGCTAATTTCTGAACTAGATAAATTCTTCAGAGATGATTTTTTAGATGCTGATGAGTTTTATCATCTTGAATGTCAGCCATATATTTCTAAAGTTGAATACAACCGAAAAAAATCAAACTTTTGTCAAACTTGGGTAGAAAAAAAATCTAGGTAATAAACCAGACCTTGAGCAATCCGCCGCAATTGGGGCTGTTAATAATCACGTTCAAGTAGTTGCAAGGGCTGGAAGCGGCAAAACATCAACATTGGTCAATCGCACCTTATTTTTACAAAAACACTGTGGCATCCATCCCTCAGAAATATTGTTACTAGCCTTTAACCGCAAAGCTGCTGCTGAAATTAAAGAAAGAATACAAAAACACTTAGGCGAAGACGTTCCTCATGTGATGACTTTTCACGCTCTCGCAAATCGGCTAGTCCATCCCGAAGAAAAGATCAATTTTGATGAAAAAGATGGAGAGCAAAGTCTGAGTCTGTCTATGCAAGCAGTGATTAGCGAATACTTGGATAAACCCGTGTACTATGCAGAAATTCGTAATTTAATGCGTAAGCATTTCAAGATCGACAGTGAAAGTTTGATTGCATATGTTAAGTATCGGCAGTCTTTACCCAAAGAAGGCATAGACGGCAGATATTACAAATCTCGTGGCGAAAAAATAATTGCTGACTTTCTATTCGAGCATGATATCCCTTACACCTATGAAAAAAGCTTTTGGTGGCGTGGTATCAACTATCGCCCAGATTTCACTATTGAACGTCCTACGCTGTTTTCTGATAATGGCTTAGTCATTGAGTATTTCGGACTACAAGGCGATCCAGAATATGATGAAATGTCAGAAGCCAAAAGAGAATATTGGCAAAACAAACGAGATTGGGACTTTCTGGAATTAGATCCTCAAATACTGAAAACTCAAGGGCGTAAAACTTTTGAAGACCATCTAAAATATTTTCTACAAGAGCGATTCGGAATAACCTGTAACCGCTTATCCGAAGAGCAAATTTGGTTAAAGATTAAAGAACGGGCAGTTAATCGCTTTACTAAAGCAGTCGTTGGTTTTGTCCAACGTACTCGCCAACTATGCTTAACCGCCAATCAACTTAGTCAAAAAATTGATGAATACCCATTAGATGACTCAGAAATTGAGAATATAGAAGCCCAATTTTTGATGCTTGTGCAGGATTTTTATAAATCTTACCTAGACCGTATAGAGCAAGTAGGCGAAGAAGATTTTAATGGACTAATGCAGAGAGCCGCGATAACTATTAACGAAGGCATGACTGAATTCAAGGGCAGATCTGGTCAAGGAGATTTAAAATCTCTGAAGTACATCATGATTGATGAATATCAGGATTTTTCTCTTCTATTCTCAAACCTAATCCAAGCAATTAGAAATCAAAATCCCCAAGCACTATTTTTCTGTGTTGGTGACGACTGGCAAGCTATCAACGGCTTTGCTGGTTCTGACCTCCACTACTACAATAATTTTGCAAGTATATTCAATCCATCACAAAGGCTAAATATTGCAACCAACTACAGATCAAGAGCCAAAATAGTTGAAATTGGCAATAAATTAATGCAAGGATGCGGAGTTGCTTCTGTAGCCCATAACAGACAAAGTGGAATCATTGACTTGATTGATTTATCCAAATTTAAACCACTACCAATTGAACAAGAAAGACATCGCAGCGACTTGTTAACGCCTGCCGTCTTACGGTTAGCAAATAAGTTCATTCAAGAAAACAAAGAGGTTGTCTTACTGTCTCGCAAAAACAATCTAAGTGGAAATATTATTATAGACTCTGATGGAGACATGATTTCCAGCATTATTGATTTCCGAAAAAACATCATTGAGAGACTCGGACTTCCCGAACATTTACAACATCTACTCACTATTTCAACCGCCCACCAATACAAAGGTAAAGAAGGACAGATAGTAGTTATTTTAGATATAGAAAGCTATCCATTAATACATCCTGATTGGATATTCACTCGAGTTTTCGGCGATAGCATTGATAAGATTGTTGATGATGACAGGCGTTTACTTTATGTTGCACTCACTCGTGCCAAAGAACATCTGTTCATTATCACTGACAACCTCTATAAATCTGAATTTGCAAAAGAGTTAGCCCAGAAATTTACATTTCCCACGTTTGATTGGGATATTTATCCTTTTGTTGCGAGTGAAGTTAGATATATCACTGTCAAAGTCAGCAATCGGAATGGTGTTCGATCTGGTGGAACTTTTGCTATTAGACAATCCTTGAGGGCTGAGAATTATGAATGGAATGGTTCTAAACAATATTGGGCGCGTACTTATAATGCTGATTTATTTTTACGAGATCAAGTCATAAATCACGATGCAATAGTTGAGTTTTTCAACAACTCTACATGGTCATCTAGAGCTTATGGAGTCGAAGTCACTTTCTGCGATGAACACGACAATATTTTGATGAAATATCATGTGAGTCAACCACAACAAGGATAGAAATAGAAAATATGCGCCATCCACAGACCTATGCAATCATGAACGAATTGCGCGATCTCTTTTTGTAGTGAAGGAGATCGCCCCAAGGACAACAAATAAAAACCTTGGCGCTCCTGTCCCTGTAAAGCTTTCTCCGCTTCAGTCTTGGCAACGTGCCAATCTTGACGGGCGATCGGTTTTCCTCAAAGCGCTGCCATTCCTGCCATGCCCACTGCAACTCTTGCCCAATCCCGCGTTTACCCTCCCGCGCAAACGCCCAATCCAAGACATCCGCAGTCTCACGCTCCAGCATCGCTTGCAATTAATTCTGCACGATCCAAAGCAAAGTCAAAGGGAGGCGCAGCCCAACTTGCCAAATCAGGCGATCGCCTGCGTAGTTCAGACTCCACCTCATCCGTCACCCACAGCACCAAGGGAAACTTAAACCGCTTCCGAAATTCCTCCCGCGCATTATTTGCCAGCGCCAAAATATCATGCAAGTGCGGCGAAGCTTCTAACCCCGTGACACTAATTACCTGCGTCCCCTCCAGCACCTCATCCAAAATATCGACAAGATTCACCACCCCATCCGCATCCGTGACATGGCGATCGTAAAGCCCAGATCCCAATTGCGCTTTTAAATCTGCCACTAGGCGATCGCGCACCTCTATCGAGTTACAACGCGCCAACAGCAAAGCAAAATCGCCGACCGAAAGGGCGATCGCTCGTAATAGCCGTTTCAGGGTAGCCTGTCTATCTGCACTCATCTCTATCCACATCAGCGCTTTTAAATTAAAACTTTCGAGCCGATTCACTGAAAAAATCGAAAAAAAATTAGTAGCTGCTCAAGTACAAATGCTATTTCTCAATATTGCGATTATTTCTGCATTTATTAAGATTTAGTCATATCTAAATCTTATAAAGAAACCGTTTCCTTTGATAACTGAGTAGATGATTCTAATAGCTTATTTTGGGAAGATGGCGGCGATAGCAATTTGCCCTCAATACCCAGAAACTTATCAAATAACTCAAAAAACTTATCTAAAGCATCTCTCTCATCTCCAGAATAAAATAAAATTATTTCAGCCCAAGAATGAGAAGAAGTAATCTTAAATCTTGATTGAATCCATTCTTGAAATTTATTCAGCGTTTCCTCCTGTTCGTTGAGAGCAAAACCTAAGTCATTTCTCGCACCAATATAGCCATCTAAAAAAGCTTTAAAACGAGTAATATAAGGTTTGCCCAAATACATACTTGGTCTAGACCTGATTCTCTGTATAAGTTCATATATATCGGTCATAATCTACCATTCTTTGCTTGAGATTAGAAGTATTGTTCAGTAATTTGAAATTGCTTACCTAGATAAAGTTTACCATCAAATTTTAGGTTGTCTAGCCATTGATTTCTAGGCAGTCCATTTGGGTGCAGATTGTCATAGATCACTTCCATTCCATTCACAATAATCGACACTCCCTCATGCCGACCATTAACTGAAATCGCATATCCCAAAAGATCGTCATAAATATTTGCATCCCATCCCATTGACGAACCCGTATAAATTTTAATCCTCTTTCCCTTGATTTCTTGACTAACTAAGTATTCTTGAATTGCCTGAGCAGTTTCAACACATTGAAAGTTTTCAAAATCATCGATTATCGTCTGAATTTGGTGAATGTGTTTAATACTAATCGAAATACTATTTGCTCCTACTAAGCCCAATAATGCATCAATTTATAACTCATGTTACGCAGAAGCCTAAAAAGGTTTCAGAGACTGCCATTCCAAGTGAGATTGCTGCAAAGCCTTGATATATAATTTGGATTTGAGAGCGAAGTGATTGAGCTTAGAATTAAGTTTGA
>JBIKYZ010000041.1:0-25393 GCA_044354985.1 Pseudanabaena sp.
AAGCACGGTCGCTTACCTAAAAGTATTTTTCGTCTTGGGTTTGATTTCCTGCGTCACTTCATCTTTGACCTTCATCTCAATTCTCAAGCCTTTTTTAACTCCATTAAATTTTTGTCCTGTACTTAGCTTCCGTTGTTAAAATTTCTTTGATCTTAGCGATCGAGCCGCCATAGCTTCCTAGTTCAACTCTCAATCCATTTACTTGCTCAATTAGAGGCATCATTCTAAATAGAACGAACATAAAAGTAAGTAGAGAAGCGGTCTGCAATTGACCACTAGCTACAAAAAAATTAAAAGCAAAAACAATCACACAGATTAAAATCGTTGTAGAAATAGCCTCAGCTAGAGGACGAATAATATCTACTGCTTTATTCAGTTTATATAATGCATTTTTGACTTTTTCAGAAACATTATAAAAGCGAACCCTCTCAAAATCTTGTGTAGATGATGTCTGGATTGTTCGCATTGCGCTAATTAATTCAATGCCTGAAGATGTAAAATCTGCACCAGCCTGTGATACTGGAAAACTTGCTTCCCTTACCCGAACCACAAAGCTGGATATCATTACAGAGAGCATTCCAAAAAGCATTAGTGATATAATCGAAAGCTGCCAAGAGATCAAAAACATGGCAACGATATAAACGATAAGAGTTGACCCTCTAATTGCAAATGCCGAAGCAGAACCAAATCCTCTTTGAATAGTTGCAATCTCGCTATTGAGGCTGTTTACTAAATCGCCCGATCTCGTTTGAGAGTAGTATCCAAGACTTAAACTAATTAATTGCTCAAACATGGTCTTCCGCATTCGGTCAGCAAATGATGCGTCGGTTAATTTGGCATAAACTGGACCTAAATAAGCAAAAAGAGATCTAAGCCAAGACAATAAGATTACTAAAAAACCAAGGCGTGAAAGTCGATCACCTGTGTTAGATTGATTACCAATCGCCCATAAATTCAGCCAATCAATTCCCAACTTGACTGATGGTTTATCAGGGCTAGTTAAAACTTGTAGAAAAGCATTTATCACAGCAAGTGCTGCGCCTTCAAAAAATGCCCCTAAAAATGAGAATATAATCGCAAGAACTGCCACACCCCAAAAATACTTGAATTCTCGTAGAAAAATATGGTTTTCTTTCCAAAAAGAAGTAACCTTAATTAGGCTTCGTAAGGATGCGAAGACATTTTGCATATTGATGTTACTTAAGAAATAGATGATTAATCTTAAACCTTATTAAAGCATTGTGCTGATCTGTCTATTAATAGTTTAAACCTATATTTTATAAATAAGTCCTTTTTTCAATGGCATTGAAAGTATGGTTATGAGAAATGTTTGATTCGTTTTACACCAGTGTTCGCTCAAACCCGCCAAAAGAATGGTCGCATGGCAAAGCTCTGCAATGGATTTATAGTCTTAATCGCAGCGGTTTTGAAAGCAAATTGCTGTATATTTGACCCCATGTTAATGGGATTGACTAAAATTAATTGCTAGAACTGGCGTAAAAAGCGTAAGTCACTAGTAAATAGACGACGGATATCGTCTATTTTATGTAAAACCATAGCAACACGATCTACACCAAATCCCCAAGCAAAGCCAGTGACTAGTTCAGGATCGTAGCCCACAGCCTTGAAAACATTTGGATCAACCATACCACAGCCACCAAGTTCGAGCCATCGTCCATTCCACATCACATCAACTTCAGCAGATGGTTCGGTGAAAGGGAAGTAGCTTGGACGAAAGCGAATTGGGCATTCACCTAAAAGTTCCTCGACAAAGGTTTTTACCGTACCTTTGAGATCTCCAAAAGTTAGTCCTTCCTCTACAGCTAAAAGCTCGATCTGATGGAAAATTGGTGAGTGGGTGGCATCAATGTCGTCTTTACGATAAACACGCCCAGGACAAGCAATTCTTAATGGAGGTTCATTCTCTTCCATATAGCGGATTTGCACTGATGAAGTTTGCGATCGCAACAATTTACCATCGCTCAAATATAGAGTGTCAGCCATGTCGCGAGCTGGATGATCGGCAGGAGTATTAAGAGCTTCAAAGTTATAATAATCTGTCTCGATTTCTGGCCCTTGAGCAACTGTAAATCCCAAGCCCACAAGAATGTCCAACATACGGTCAATTGTGCTTTGGATCGGGTGTTGTCTACCTTGCCAGGAATGCAGTATTCCTGGCATTGTTACGTCAAGAGTTTCTGCGTCTAGACGCTTGGCGATTAATAATTGCTGGATTGTGGTTTTGCGTTCTTCTAGCTGCGTTTGTAGTGTTTGCTTAACCTGATTGGCGATCGCGCCAACTTGAGGACGTTCCTCAGCTGATAATTTACCCATTGCTCCAAGTATCTGAGAAAGTGTACCTTTCTTACCTAAATACTCAACTCTTAACTGCTCTAATTCTTCGGGAGTTTGCACATCTCCAACTGATTTTGTAGCGAGTTCTGCTAGAGATTGCAATTGAGCGGTTAAGCCCTCTAAGTCCGTTGCCATCAACGCTTCCTATTTGTTTGTGAAGAATTTTTCTCTCCTAACTTTAGCAGAAAAAATACAAACTCTACAGTGATCACTAAATTTTCTTGGTATTGCTCTATAGCTATAGTCTATAAAAAACAAAATAGAGTTGTGGCGTAAAGCGCCACAACTCTATTTTGTTTTTTACTCAAATTTACGATCAAACTTTATCTTTTTGCACTAGCTAGGAATGCCATTGGATCGATCGCACTGCCACCGTTTGGACGTATTTCAAAGTGGAGGTGAGGTCCAGTACTAAAACCAGTGCTTCCCATTGCACCAATGGTTTGACCTTGGCTAACAGTTTGACCTTCTTTGACATAGAGCTCATTCATGTGAGCATATCTGGTGATTGTGCCATCAGCATGACGAATATCGATCATATTGCCGTAGCCACCATCATTCCAAGAGGCATACTCAATTACTCCTGATGCTGCGGCTAAAATTGGTGTGCCAACAGGTGCAGCTATGTCTATACCTGCATGGATTCTTCCCCAACGCCAACCGTATCCAGAGGTAAATACTCCATCGGCGGGCCAGATAAACCCAGTCGATAGTCCATAGTCTTGAACATCAGGCAAGTAAGCACTAGCCGTAAGTTGTGGTAACTGCGGAGAAATACCTGAGCGATCCCCTGGATTTGCGATCGCACTACGATTACTATCGAAATTGCGATCAGGATTAGGCGAGGCATTTAAATTTGCTGCTGCAATTTTAGCGGCTTCAGCTTTACGAGCTGCTTCCTTGATTTCAGCATCACGAACTTTAGCGTTAAGTTGATCAACTTCTGATTCTAGACGCTTCACTTCTAGAGAAGTCATCCTTGCCTCAGGCTCAGGTAATAGAGCAACTTGATTTGGCTGTGCAATGATTCCAGTCTGTTGATCAACAGATGCTGATGCAGGCACTTTCGGAGCAAGGCTAGCCGCTAACCTTGAAGGGATCTGAACGTTTGGCTCAGATGCAGGTTGCGGTATAACAGATGCAGGCTCAGGGTTAGAGCTACCGCTTTGTTCGATCACCCGATTTGCAGGAATAGTCGGAACCGATATTGCGGCTACTGGCGAAGACTTTGTAACTGGCTCAGCCGCTGGTTGGTTTATAGTTTCCAGAGGAGAATTGCCTAGACTGACTCTTTGCTCCTTAATCAGGGTCGTAGGAATCTGTGGCAATGATAACGCTGCCGCAATTCTAGGAGAGAATTGAATCTTAGGTTCAGCTACTGGCTGAGAAGAGTTGGCTTCAATGGGAACTCGATTACTACTGAACTGCTCGGCTGCACTTGCAGAAGGGATAGCTGGTGTGGCGATCGATCTAGCTGGCAAATTAAGTGCCGTTGGAGACATCGCAGGACTTTTCTTACTATTTGGAGCGTTTAATTCACCAAATAGCTGATTGGGCGCAAAGGGGAAAAGCGCAACTGCAACTTTAAGTACTGGTTCGCCAGCTACAGGTAGGCTAGGTTGTATGGCTGACGCTTTAGCTTGCAGGCTAGGTGACTGCTCTTGTGCGGGAGCAATTGGCAGATTTTGTGAAGCCTCAGATCCAGTTAGCTGCATTAATCCACCCCAAGGTGAAATGCGATTAGCTGCGGCAACTTTTATGGCATCTTTAGGCAAAACCATTGGTGTAGCAGCAGTAACTCTAACAGCTTCAACTCTAGTAGTCTCTGACAATGACGCTACTGGCGATGGAATCTGCTTAATCGGTTTTTCATTAGTAGATGCAATCGTCTGGGTTAAAGGAAGATTGCGATCTTGAGGAAGCTTTAACTCTTGATTAAGCTCCAACCATTGGGGGTTTTCTAGCTTATTTGCTTCGATAATTGACTTTTGAGTAATCCCGTATCGACGAGCAACAGTCTCAATGGTGTCGCCATTTTGAACTCGGTAGGAAATATACTTTGGCTGCTTAGCAATGTCGTTCTCAGCCATAGTTGACTTAGAACTAGTGCTAGCTAATGTAGCTACTGCTTTTTTACCTTCTAATTCCTGTAAACGCTGCATTAAGCGCTCTTTTTCAGCAACTAACTGTCTCTTAACATGACCTTCTTTAACTTGCATTAAAGTCGATACATTCCCTGGAATTACTAGAGACTGGTCAATAGCCAAAAAGTCGCCAGAATTTAAAGACGTAAACTTAATAATTTCACTCTTGGGAACGTTGTAGTAACTGGAAATAGCCTCCAGAGTGTCCCCAGATTTAACCTTGTGCACCAACCCGTTGACAGGAGGAATTAGTAGCTTAGTGCCAGGTTGTAACTCAGTATTTGCACTGATGTTATTTGAAGCCGCGATCGCTGCCGCGTCAACTTGATAAACTTGAGTTAGTTTCCATAGGGTTTCATCTTCTCGAACCTCATGGACAATAACGCCTTGGGAGTTGTCCCATATACCTGAGGCGATCGCAGTTCTTGCCATTTCATATTTGCGATCCTGATTTTGAGCCATCACATCAGTCAAGGTGCGAGATGACGCAGCAACAGGTGAAGCTTTAAGATTATTATTTGCTGTTTGTTGGTTTACCAACACCCCCACAGTCCCAGCGGATAGAGCAAATCCCAAAACTGCAAGTGAACGACGAACCTTCAAAGAGGACATCTTTTCGCCCAACATCAGGGAAACATTGGTTGTTAGATCCTCGTCTTTGGAAGATATCTTTTTCAAAAAACTGCCTCCTCTTAACTAGCTTTGCTCCTGATAAATCAAGTGTGAGAATAAAGCGAGTTAAATAATTAAGCTTAAAACTGCCGAACTATTAACTCAACTTAAGGAGCAATTACAGTTAATAAGTTACCTTGCTTTTTTCCTTAAAACAAGTTCATTGTGAACAGTAAAAAAGCAAATTTTATGCATTGAAGTGGCAATTTCTCCTCACTGCATATAATGCATGATTTTGTCAACCATCAGTTTGGTAAAATAATCTTGCAAAATCTTTAAAAAAACAATTTGTACTCAACTATACCTAAAGATAGTTTTTGTTGAAAACCATATTTCCGAATCGATCCCTTTTTTGAGTCTAGAAGATGATTTTGCTTAATTCGAGTTCTTAAGGTATCTCTCATCTCCACACATAGCAATAGCAGTAATTATAGTTTTTCATAGTAGTTAGCTCTTAATATCTCCATTTTGCTCTTATTTACTGCATTTAACGATTGAAATTAATTTGTTTCATTGTGTAATCATTTTTTAACAATTTGCTAGAAAAAATTTACAAAATAAATCTTAAGCAAGTGATTTACAGAATTTTTTTATGTTTTGGTTAGAATTTTCAGATAAGACTGGCTCATCTAAATTCCATAGAGACCGCTTTATCCCAATTCACGGAAGTGTGACAACACTTGTATGAATTAAAAACCAAACCCAGTAAGGTTTTTTAAATTAAGAAATGGCGTAGCCGTTTCTTAATTTGGTATTACTTATTTTCCTACAAGGTGATCAATCAAACCCCAAAGAGAGTTGCGCCGTGAAGCGATACAAATCTCTTTGGGGTAACCCTATAAAAATCAGGTTTTTGAAAGCCTACATAGGTGGGCTTTCAAAAAACCGATTTTAGTGTTTCCACCGCCAAGGGCGGTGGAAACACTAAAATCGGTTCCATAATGAGAATTGCTGGGTCAAGATGTATACATAATCACATTGGGTACAGGAATAGCTTAAAATTACTTTAAAAATGCCTTAAAAAATGAAATCACATTTGTAGATAGCAGCTTTCATCAGCATCACCAAGGTACTGAGCCCCTACCCACATTTAAATTAGGGTAGACAAGCTCTAAATGTACTTATACTTGCTTGAAAATTGTTGTCAGACTAATGAGTAGATTTCAATATCAAGATAGGCAACATATAGCGTTGTCAGTTTTGACACTGAAATTCTGCCATTTTTAGCACTATCGGCTAATTTAAAGACTTTTTAGGAAAAGAAGATCTATGAGCATTGGATATCTCGCGCTGGTCTTACACGCTCACCTGCCTTACGTCCGCCACCCCGAAAGCGACTACGTACTTGAAGAAGAATGGCTATATGAGGCGATCACCGAGACTTATATTCCCCTCATCAAAGTCTACGAGGGACTTAGGCGAGATGGCATTGATTTCAAGATGACCATGAGCATGACACCACCACTTGTATCAATGCTGCGTGATCCACTTCTACAAGAACGGTATGACAAGCATCTAGCGATGCTACAGCAATTGGTTGAGCTTGAAGTAATTCGCAATGAGCATAATGGTCATGTCAAGTATCTTGCTGAATACTACGTTAAAGAATTTGCCGAAACTCGCGAAACTTGGGAAAAATATAGTGGCGATCTTATAACTGCATTCAAACAGTTCCAAGATACCAATAACCTTGAGATCATCACTTGCGGTGCAACGCATGGCTATCTGCCACTGATGAAAATGTATCCAGAGGCAGTTTGGGCACAATTAGAAGTCGCCGTTGAACATTACACGCAAGAGTTTGGACGAGCACCTAATGGAATTTGGTTGCCAGAATGTGCGTATTACGACGGGCTAGAGAGATTATTGGCGGATGTAGGATTGCGCTATTTCCTCACCGATGGGCATGGGCTTCTGTATGGTCAGCCCCGACCTCGCTTTGGGACATATGCACCTATTTTTACAGAGACAGGCGTAGCTGCATTTGCCCGTGATCATGAGTCTTCACAGCAAGTATGGTCATCAAAAGTTGGCTATCCCGGTAATGCTGTTTATCGAGAATTTTATAAAGACCTAGGATGGGAGGCGGAGTATGAGTATATCAAGCCGTTTATCATGCCTAACGGTCAGCGCAAAAATACAGGTGTCAAGTATCACCGCATTACAGGAAGTGATTTTGGGTTAGATGCAAAGCAGCTTTATGATCCATATTGGGCAAAGGAAAAAGCTGCCGAACATGCGACTAATTTCATGCAAAATCGTGAAAGTCAGATCGGTTATCTGCATGACATGATGGGTCGCCCGCCCCTTGTTGTGTCTCCTTATGATGCAGAATTGTTTGGGCATTGGTGGTATGAGGGTCCTTGGTTTATTGATTTTCTGATTCGTAAGTCTCATTACGATCAAACCACTTTTGAGATGACGCATCTTGCCGACTATCTACGGGGCAATCCAACCCAACAAGTATCTCGTCCTGCTCAATCTAGTTGGGGTTATAAAGGCTTCCATGAATATTGGCTAAATGAGACAAATGCTTGGGTTTATCAACATTTACATAAAGGTGCAGAGAGGATGATTCATTTGTCCTATCGTGAGCCTGTGGATGAGCTAGAGTGGCGAGCGCTTAATCAAGCAGCGCGTGAGTTGCTTTTAGCGCAGTCCTCTGATTGGGCTTTCATTATGCGCACTGGCACGATGGTTCCCTATGCAATTAGAAGGACGCGATCGCATTTAATGCGGTTGGAAAAACTATTTGATGATATTGAAGCTGGCACAATTGATGCTGGCTGGCTGGAAAAAATTGAATACATTGACAATATATTTCCCGATATCAATTACAGAACTTATCGTCCATTGACGGCTGGCTAATTATAGCTATAGTTCCAAAACAGAAAAGAGTGTGGCGGCCCAACGCGCCGCAACTCTCTTTTCTGTTTTTATATTCTGAGGCTTTTCTTAACCTTTTTTTAATGAGATTTTAGTAGTGTATGTTACCATTTAGATAATTATATGTTATGGTGGACATATGTAAACAATATGTAATTTATAAGGATATTAGTGATGAACACTATGCAAAGAAAAGCTGAAGCAGCAGCAAATCATAAAGCTAATCTATCAGCTTCAATTAAACGTCGTATGGAAGTTGCGCGTACTAACAATGATGCTGGATTACTAAATGTCCTTGAGCAAGAAATGAAGCAACTAGGCTTGAATTAGAAAAGAGGTGCGCTTCGCCCCCTTCTTTTTTAGGTAAGTACCTCAGCATAGTTAAAAAGCCAGAAACTGCATCGTCTGCGAAGCGGACGATGCAGTTTCTGGCTTTTGTATTGTGATTAGCTAATTAGCTCCCCCAAAGACTTCAATATTTGTAAATAAGCAAATAGGCGAAGCATGACCTACACGAATTACTTGATTAGGTTCACCCTTGCCGCAGAAAGGGGAGCCATAGGCTTCAACAGTATGATGATCGCCAACTTTGGCAAGACTATTCCAGAATTGATTAGTAATGCCGCGATAGTTAGGATTGCGGAGTGTTTTGGTTAATTTGCCATTTTCAATGAGTTTCGCGTATTCACAGCCAAATTGGAACTTGTTGCGATAATCATCAATTGACCATGAGCGATTTGATTCCATATATACGCCGCGTTCGATATCGGCGATCATCTCCTGAAAAGCATATTCTCCCGACTCAAGATTAATATTTGCCATGCGATCGATCGCAGGACGATTCCACGAAGTGGCTCTAGCATTAGCCACGCCTGCAATGCCCGATCGCACTTGACTCTCAGAACTGCCTAAACCACGCAATAATTTACCTTCTTTGATTAAATATTCTTTGGTCGCTGGAATCCCAGCGTCATCAAAGGCATAACTAGCAAATTCACCAGCCATCGTGGGGTCAAAGGAGACATTCATCAGCGATGAGCCATACTGCATATTGCCAAAGTCTTCAAGCTTAATAAAGCTACCACCTGCATAGTTACGCTCATCGCCTAAGATGCGATCGATTTCTAAAGGATGTCCGATGCTCTCATGGATTTGCAGCAACATTTGATCTGGGGCTAAAACCAGTGATGTAGTTTCCGTGGGGCATTCTGCAGCGGTAAGTAATTCAACTGCTTGTTCACCGACAACTTGAGCTCTTTGCAAGATTGCCTCACGATCAAATACTTCCATTCCGATCTGATTGCAATGGGCAAGCTGTCCATTATCGCCGCGTTTTTGAATAATTGTGCCGTCTTGAGCAGTAGCAGCATAATCTGTAGCAATGGTGAAAAATTTTTGATAAATATCAGAGCCATTGCTACTGACAAATTTTGTCTCGATTTCGGTAATTACGGCATAAGCACTAGTTTTGACGATTTGATCAGAAACCTTTAGGGTCTTGCAGATCTCGATCAGGAGTACATTAATTTCTCTGGGTGTGATCGCGTCCGATGGTTTTAGAAATGGGGAAAAATACTGCCCGATCGCCTTTGGTCTTTGAGCGATCGTAAAGTGATGGACTGCCAACTTCGCCGATATTTTCGCTTGTTGATAAGCTTTCTGCGCCGTGCGTTGAATATTTTCGAGGTCAAGATGATTGGTGCTAGCATAGCCAAACTGTCCATCGGCTAGCACTTCGATCATTACGCCATGGGATTGGCTACGTCCATTGGACTGTGGTTTGCGATCGCGCACATACCGAGTTGTATTAATTTCTTTGACTTCACGCAAACCGATCCATTCGGCAGATGGCAGATCAATATGAGATAAGGCAGCTTTTAAATCAAATTGCATCAGGGAAAATCCATAAAGTAAAAGTGACACAATGCGTCCCTTTTACTTTATCAATTATTAAGCGGGTGATGGGATTCGAACCCACGACATTCTCCTTGGCAAGGAGATGCTCTACCACTGAGCCACACCCGCATTTCGCAATTGCTTGCGTTTAGCGCTTTACTAATATGACAAACATTGGGAACAATGTCAACTACTTTTTTAATTCTAAAGCCTAAAAAATAAAGGCGGCGCAAAGCGCCGCCTTTATTTAGTACTTGAAACCATTTTTGCGCGTGTGGATAGCGGCTTCGCCTTCACGGAGCCGCTCACCTGCGTTAATAGTCGCCAAAATTACTATGTGGTCACCTGCATCCAAACTGCCTGCAACAGTTGCATCAAGATAAGCGATCGCATCGGTTAGATATGGCTGACCGCTTGGCGCAGTAGCAGTTTCGATACCATCAAACGGATCAATATCAGGAGCAAAACCCTTAGCAAAATGCCCGATGATTTTGCCCTGTCCCTTTTCGGCAATATTAACCATGACAGGACTACCGATTGTTAAGAAAGACTCAATTGGTCTACCTTTGGCAACGATAATCGTTACGGAAGGAGGAGCAAACCCAGACTGCTGTATCCATGATGCGAGCATGGTGGCAGTTTTGCCATTTTGTTGAGATGTAACAATAAACAACCCACTGGGAATCGCGCCAATTGCAGCTCCGAGCTGTTCATCTTGAGGGGTGGTAACGGTCATTATTCACTAAAATTGTAAAAGAGTTGTCTTAGCTTAACTTAGCAAATAAAAAGCGGCGCATTGCGCCGCTTTTTATTTTAAATATCAGCCTAGACGTAAGCAGTCTGGAATCCCCACCAGAGTAAGAATCCGATCGCACTCAAAACAACAACGCTAGAAAGCACAATTGACAAAGGGCTGTCAGCATTCTCAAACTTCATGATGCCGCGATTAAAATCTGTCATACAAGCACAACCTAACTAAATGATTTAGATTACCTAAGCAAAACACTCTAGTTATAGCTCAACTTTTATAGCGATCGCGCAAAAATAATCAAATCTCTGGGAATAAGCACACTAGGATAGCAAATTACCTATGACTGAATGGCTTCGTATTTTTTGGCTACCATCTAAACCCGTAAAGAAGTTAAAGGAATTACCTCAAGATGCAGGTGTATATTACATCACGGCTCTGTGGATTGTGCTATATATCGGTAAAGCCAAAAATTTACGCATTCGCTGGAAAACTGCCCATCATCGCTATCAACAATTTAAACTACTGCATCCGTTTGGAAGACTGCATTACAAGGTATTGACTACGAGCCAAATTCATTCCTACGAAAAAGCTCAGATTGCACGATTTCGACCTGCATGGAATGGCACAGCAAGAGTAACCTTTTGGGATCTCATCTGTCTGTTTGTGGCAGTCTGGGGACGTGTGATCATTTACGTTTTGTTGCTACTGCTGGCGATCGCTGCTCTTATCTATTGGCTGTCTCAATAATTTTTTGGTGGCGCGGCGAAGCCGCACCACCAAAAAAAACTGGTTCTTTATCAAATCGCCGCTTCCTTATGTTGATCACAGAGAAATCTTTAAAAAGTCGATTTAGCGCTATTTTTACAAGTGTTTTGTTAATTGCCCCACCAAATTATGCCGATCGCTTACAAGCCCTGACAAGCTCTGTAATTAATGACACGTTGAGCAATCTAGAACTAATATTCCCTATTGATATAACTATAGTGGCGATCGTGATCGGCGCATATTGGCATCAAGATTTACAAGAAGTGCGATCGCGAATATTAGAATTACAGTCCCATAGCAATGCCGATATTCAAGAATTGGTATTAGCCTATGCAATCGCCTTAGCATGTCGAGGTGAGCTAAAACCGCAATCATTTATTGCTCAGATTTGTCATGACTTTAATAAAAGAAGATCTCTCAGTCGTAATCTCAAATCCCAACAAAACTGCTTAGATCAACTACATCTGACACAAGAACTAGTTAATCAAGGTGCAAGTATTATTACAGCGCATAGAGCTAATAGACTATCTGAAGCAATCTCTAGTAGTTTGTATTATTTTCTTAGTACACCCCACAGTTGGCACTTAATAATCGAAAGAGCTCAAAGGCATCCACAATCAAATAATCCAAATAATCTGCAAATCACCCTCCAAGCTGGGGCGATCGCATCAGCTTATTTTGGTGATGTCGGAAATATAATCAATCATAAGCAGGAAATCTTGACCAAAGGAGAAATAATAGGCGAACAGCTATGGGCGGAATGGTCTGGAGTTTTTGATGTTAAATTAGATAACTAAGTAAGGAGAAATTGATATATGTCAAAGCTAATTATAATTTTGGTATTAATCGCCTATGTATTTGGTGTAGTGAAATTTTTGCAAGGTTTTCGTCGTACTGACTTTTCAGGCAATCAGATCGGACTAGCATTGCTATGGCCAGTTTTATTTGCCATGAATGGCAACTACCGCAAAAATTTCTTTAAAGCACTTAAAGGCTCCTAATGACTTGGTGGAAGCGACTCAGAGCCAATCCTCTTGCTTGGATTGGTATTGTAATTTTAACGACTTTCTATGGCTTAGCTCTATTTGCTAATTTTGTAACTCCCTATGGTGTTAATGAATCAGCTAAAAATGGTGCATTACTCCCACCTACCCAAATTCATTGGCGAGATCGCCAAGGGCAATATATTGGTGCTCATGTCTATCCAACCACTCAGGGAAAAGTCGATATGGAAACAGGCGATCGCGCCCTAATCGTTGACTACAGCAAACCCTCGCAGATTCAGATCTTTCATGGCGGACATTTGTTTAGTACTACTAGCAATGCCCAACTAAACCTACTTGGCACTGACGAGCAAGGGCGGGATCAGTTGACCCGCCTATTGTATGGCGGTAGAATTAGCCTCCTAATTGGTTTTATCGGTACAATTATTTCCTACACTGTAGGCTGTCTTGTCGGTGGTATTTCTGGCTATGTTGGAGGCTGGCTGGATGTGGTATTAATGCGTTTTGTTGAAGTTCTGATGTCAGTTCCTTCTATTTATTTGTTAGTAGCATTAACTGCAATTTTGCCACCTGAAATCAGTAATACTGAGCGATTCGCGTTAATCATTGCGATCATTTCATTTGTATCATGGGCAGGACTAGCAAGAATTATTCGAGGACAGGTACTGTCCATCAAAGAACAGACTTTTATTTTGGCAGCTCGTGCATCAGGAGCAAGCCCATTAAGGATCATTGTCAATCATGTCTTACCACAAACCATCACATTTATCATTATCTCGGCAACCCTCGATATCCCCCGATTTATCGTTGTAGAAGCAGTTTTAAGTCTTGTAGGACTAGGCATTCAGCCTCCCGATCCCTCATGGGGTAATATGCTGTCTGTGTCTACAAATGCCTCGATTGTAATTTTACAACCTTGGCTTGTATGGGTTCCTGCATTAGCGATCGTATTGACGGTGCTATCATTTAATCTCTTAGGTGATAGTTTACGTGATGCCCTTGACCCAAAAAACATTAGGCAATAGACTTTTTTAAAAAAATTCCCAACAGTCTTAAAATATGTCGCCAAAATGCTTAGGCAATTAGGTAGTATGAGACTAGGATTTAGGCTATTTTGTATTGTTTGTGACGGGTTTTTTGCTCTTTCGTCATGTCAATCTGAAAGTTAGCATCAGCAAAATAGGAGTATATTCAGCGTGCAGTACTTAGCGGAACTTCAAATATCGAAAGCAGCTTTTGGATTAGGCGGTAACTCGTCAGTCCGTTTATTAGCACGTAATACTGGTGAAAACGTTTGGCAACCGATTACTAACGAGCAAGTTTTACCAGTTCAAGATGCGGCGCAGGTAAAAGAATTTAAAGATGGTCAAATGGTAATTGCCGAGATAACTGGCAGTAACCAAGTGCAAAGTGTCCAAGATGCTTCTAAAAAAATTGTCAATATCTTGCAGGCTTTTTCGCGATCGCAAGATAAATATAAATCCGCCGAAGAAGAAGTCGAGCAGTGGAAGCAATCTCTTAATTTTCAGAGCCAAGAGTTGCATCGGCGTGAGCAGGAATTAGAACAAAAGGAACTAGAGCTAGAACATCTTGACACTAGAAAACAAGAAATTGAGGAATTAGAATCCAAGTTTAGTAAAGAGCGTAATGAACTTGAGCAATTACGTAAAAATATTGACGCAGAACGCGGACAGTTTGAGGCTAAGGCCGCAGCCTTAACTGTCGATCAGGCTGAGCATATCAAATCCCTGATTAGTCAACTATCAACAAGTTTTACAAATCCAGATTCTCTTAGAAACAGAATTCATAGCGCTATTGATCTGCTCAACCAACGCCAAGAAATACTTACAGGGTTTTGGCAAAGTTTAGATAGACTAAAAGATGAAGCCGAAAAGCAAAAAGGTAGTTTAAGCAAATCAACAGAAGACCTTAATGCTCGTAAGAATCAGTGGCAGCAGACACAAATAGCTCTTGCTGATGCTCAAGCTGAACTTAAAGCTCAGCGTGGCATTCTGAAGCTACAAGAAAATAATATGGCGTTGTCTAGGGTTCAGCTTGATGCTCAGATTGATCTCTATCAACAGACATATAAGGCGATCGAGGAGTTTGGCGGACCTGGAAGCATGGATTTGCTCAGCCCCGAAGAAGAAAGCCGCTTACAGTCAATGTCTATTGAAGAGCTAGAGTCAACAATTAACGCCTTGCAAGCAGATTTTGATAAACAAGCTAATTATGTAGGCGCTCAAGAAGATGAACTTGCTGGGCTAGAAGGTGAAATTGCAGACTTACAAAATCAAGTTGAAAATGCTGATCAATTTGATCGTATTGAACTGGAGAGTAATAAGGAGTTTGCCGAAGAGCAGTATAAGTATCTTGAAGAAAGTGTGATGGGTTCAAGGTTGGTTATGCAACAGCGCCTTGCAGTTCTAAGCAAACAAAAGGCAATTTTAGATCGCCGTAAAGGAATTTCTGTTGATTCAAATCCAGTCCAGAGTTTATTGCCTTTGTTATCGCAAATTGAATCTCAAAAGAACCGCCAAGAACAAGAGCTGCGGAAGATGGAAAGCCAAATTGAGGCAGTCAGAAACTATACGCAACAGCAGCAAGATGTTCTTGCTAAGCAAACTCACGAACATCAGCAACAAGATCATTCAATTCGCGCAGCCGAAGCTCAACAGCAAGATCAGACTAGAGTTGTGGCTGAGTTGTTAGGACAAATTAGCGCTCAAGAGCAGCTTTTACGTCCTGTGCAAGATATTGTGGACACGTTACGTCCACAGTTAGAGGCGGCAGTTCAGGATTTGGGATCTATGTCAAATGGTAATAGCTCCTCGCAAGTTCTTACTGACTTACAATCTGTTATTCAGAGTTTAGTTTCTTCTTAAGAAAACTAAAAGCCAGCAAAGCGACCGCGTGGCGATCGCTTTGCTGGCTTTTACAGCAATCAATGGCTATGCCATTTTGTGTTTTTAAAACCCTTATAGGTTTGGTTTTTAATTCACAGAAGTGTTTCCGCACTTTTGTGAATTGGTATTACAGATCAAATGAACCACAAGAAAGTTTCTGAAAGTCTTGCAAAGCAACACTTTCAGAAACTTTCTTGGTTTTTGTTTGAGCACAAAGCACTGTAGATTTTATTCTTCAACTTTAATTGAGAGGATTTTGTCACCACGACGAATTGCTTGAGCAACTTCGGTATCTTCCGTATATCCAAAAGCTGCATATTGACCATCTAAAAATGATGCATCACCAAGGGTAATAAAAAATTGGCTGGTAGCACTATTAGGGTCATTAGTACGAGCCATAGAGAAAACCCCTGCTTTGTTATGCTTAATCACAGGCTTTTTGCCACCAGTTAAGATGTTACCAATAGTCGCTTCGGTATCACCCTCAGCCCAGATTTCAAGTTTGATGCGATCGCCTGATCCACCAGTACCATTACCAAGAGGATCACCGCCTTGAATTACAAATCCTGGTTCGACACGATGAAAAGTTAGTCCATCATAAAAACCATGCTTGGCTAGGTCTACAAAATTTTTGACAGTGATTGGGGCGTGTTGATCGTCAAACTCAGCACGGATGGTTCCCTTAGCGGTCTCGATTACAGCACGGATCATAAGTAGACTTACCTAAAAGTTTTTGAAATTTAAATCAGCTTAAAGTATAGCAACCGCTAAGGCGGTTAAGATCTAAAACTCCAAAGCAGGGGCAATTCATGAATTGCCCCTGCTTTTGTTTAGTATGATGGAGTGATAGATCGCTTTTGAGGATCACATATAGTTATGGATAGCAATAATTTGCTCAAGCAGTTACTCATGCTTGGAGTTGGCACGACTTCGATGGTGCTAGAAAAAATAAAAGAAGCTAGTGAAGATTGGGTCAAAGATGGCAAAATCGATCCTGAACAGGCTTCAGAGATACTCAATGATATTGCAAGCCGACTCAAGTCAGAGCAAGGAAATTTGGAGACTTTGATTCAGCGACAGATTCGTAATGTGATGCAAGATTTGGGCGTACCACGTCAAAATGAAATGGATGAATTGCGTGGAAGGATCGATCGCCTAGAGCGGCAACTTCGCGAATTAGAAAATAAACAGTGGCGCTAGTTAATGGAAGGTTCAGGAATTCTGTATTTGGTGGGAACGCCGATCGGTAATTTGGAGGATATGACTTTCAGGGCGATCGCAACGCTAAAGCAGGTAGATTTAATTGCGGCGGAGGATACCAGACATACTGGCAAGCTTCTACATCATTTTGGGATTGAGACTCCACAGACAAGCTATCACGAACATAATGCTTTTAAGCGTGTCCCCGAACTGGTAGAAAAGTTGTTGCAAGGTATGGCGATCGCCTTAGTCACCGATGCAGGAATGCCCGCGATTTCTGACCCTGGGGTAGAACTTGTGCAGGGCTGTATTGCGGCAGGAATTCGGATTGTGCCGATTCCTGTCGTCACCGCAGGAATTGCTGCTTTAACCGCTTCGGGTTTTGCTACTCAGCATTTTGGGTTTGATGGATTTTTGCCAACTGACAAAAAAGAAAAGCGCGATCGCCTTGAAATATTGCGATTAGAAACTCGCACGATGATTCTTTATGAATCGCCACATCGGTTATTAAGAACTCTTGAAGAGCTTGCCGAGAGCTTGGGAAAAGAACGTCGAATCGCGATCGCTAGAGAGCTAACCAAGTTTCATGAGGAATTTTGGCGCGGTTCTATAGAAGATGCGATCGCTTATTTTACAATTCAGGCTCCTCGCGGTGAATTTACGTTGGTACTAGAAGGAGCTAAAGCCAGTCTAAAGCCAGTTTGGACAGAGGAAGTAATCTTAAAAGAGTTGCAAAATTTGATTGATTCTGGTGTTTCGCGATCAGATGCAAGTCGTCAACTGGCAGAATTAGCCGATTTACCGCGTCGCCAAATATATCAGTTAGCACTGACTCTACAACCCACATTCCGCTCTCAAAATAAGTAAAGAAAAATTCTTAGTACAGGACAAAAGCACAAAATGGCTATGTCATTTTGTGCTTTTGTATTAGTAATCGTATGGGTTTTTAGGTTCCGCGATCGCAGTGATATTACTAGCGATAATCACCACTTGGCGATTGCCGTTGGAGTTGTCCACATCGGCTTGACCTTCTATTTGTAACCAGCTATCGGAGGGATAGATAGAACGGCTTTCAGTAATCTTTACGGGCAAGCTGACAGGATATACATCAGCTGCACAGCATGTAATCACAAATCTCGTAATTAGAAACATATTGTCTGGTTGATCAGGTGCATGGACGACGAAGCCTGTAAGCTTGACCTTCTGTCCTTTATAAGCATCAGGTTCAGGATAGGCGCTGATCGTACGAACCCATTCTACGAGAGTGCGCTCTTCAGGACGGTTACTAGCGCGAAAAGATTTGGGAATGGTTCTAGCATCGGCAATATTATCAATTACGCCACGATGAATTGCTTTTTCGCTGGTGAAAGGGCGAGGATTAATACATAAAGCGACGATCGCTACTATTAAAAGTAAACTACTGCTCAAGGATGGTTTGATCAATGCCACATGTTGCTGAGTATTGGTATAGCCTCGTCGCCGTTTGGCTACGCGCCAAGCTTCTGCTATTCCCACTACAGTTAGCCCTATACCTGCAATTATGGTTAGTGGAATATAGTTAGGATGGATTAAGAGATATAGCTGTCCAGCAAGCCATAGCTTCAGCAATGTGATTCCCCAAGCGGTGATCGCACAGGATTCTATCCAAGGTAAGAACTTTTGCCAGTAATTGTTTATAAATGATGAATTTGCAGATCGGGATGGCATGGAGAAAGACTGCTAAGTTGTTACTAATTTGTATATTATACTAATTCTCAAAATGGCAACGCCGTTTTGAGAATTAGTTACTCCTTTCCCAGACAAGAAATAGCGATCGCTATTTCTTGTCTGGGAAAGGAGTATGACAGCGATTTACGCTGAGAAAAACGCAAAAAATAGTACCGACTACGCAGTGGGCGGTGCTATTTTTGAGATACTGATTAGATTTTATTCAAAAGAATAATTTGTTGCTTCTGAAGTGATCGCACATCTTCTAAACTTGCATCTACAGATTGTAAGATTTGAGCAACAGTTTGCTGTTTAGTTTGATTTTCATCACAGGCTACCAAAAACTTCCATGCAGCATCACCAATTTTCGCAAGTTGATAATTATAGTCAAAGAAGTTAGGACTATCTTTCCAGCCATAGATACAGGGACTAGGCTCAGGGACTGCTACTAGTAAGTCCGCATCGGCTTCCCAAGTTTGTTTAGGAATTGGAGGACGTGCTAAAAAGAACTCATAATGAGAGATTGTCTGGGGATCGAGAACTTCAATGAGTCGGTAGCGCTGACGTTCGGTAAGATGTTGTGATCGCTCAACTAAGTTTGGAACTTTACCAATTAAGCGATCTAAATCCCACACATGAGGATTTGAAAAACCGAGAAACTCCAAACCCGATGCATCAATTAATTCAAACAGCGTATTAACGTTGTAATCAATTTCTTGGGGATGCACATACATATCGGCAAAACAAGCATCCTGAGTATTTTCCATTGACCATCGTTCTTTCTCACGGCGACTTAGAGCATTAGTCTCAGGAAGATTCGCAAATAGCTCTCGCCCAATTTTTACACCATCGACATAATCTCCACGTTTGTCACCTTGCAATAGAGCGATCGCCTCTTGCATCAGTCTGATTTCCCATCGACCTAATTCACCATAAACAAAGATATGTAGCAATCCCCCAGGGGCGAGCTTATTTGCCAAAGCCTGAATTCCCCGAATTGGATCGGATGTATGATGCAGCACTCCCACTGAGTTGATTAAATCAAATTCTCCTTCAAGCTGATCGGCATCAAATAAGCTGAGATGATGGAATTCTACTCTGGTTGCTCCCGATCTTTGGCAACGTTCCTTGGCTACGGCAAGAGTTCCTTCACTGAGATCAATTCCAATTACGGTGGCTTTAGGATTCAAGTGGACTAGATATTCTGTACTAACTCCCGATCCACAACCAGCATCGAGAATCCGAATATTATCTCTAGTAGGTTTTTGCCCCGTACAAAAGCTATAGGCAGCCTGCCAATTCCATCGCCAGTTATACCCTGGTGGTGGTTCATCCAAGATTGGCTCTGGAGGAAAAGGATAAGTATTATAGAGACTGGCTACGGCGGCGCTAACTTTAGGATCTGACATGGTATTCGGAAGTTTTTCCTTCAAAAAAAGACTGCTAGCATATTAACCTAAGCTTGTCCTCTCTTAAAACCCGCCATCATCTCTAGCCTAGAGAATGCACTAGTTGCAGTCTCTCTTACATAGGAATCCGCCGACTCATCATTAATAATTGCTTGTAACACGTCAATGCCACGGCTATCTCCAATTGTAGCGATCGCATTGACTAGAGAAACTGCCAAAGCAGGATTATCGGTCTCCGTCAAAGCCTCAATCAAAATATCCACAACAGGCTCACCGATCTCGCCCATCGCCATTACCGCCGCAATATTAACGACAGGATTAGGATCTTGCAACGCTGTTTTTAAACCTTGAATGCCTTCTGGTGACAATGGCTGCTCAGGATGGCAAATCACCACTTGCGCGATCGCCTTCGCAGCACTGCCTCGTACCGTCACATTTTCACTATTGAGCATCGCTTCAACCAATTGAGTCACAGTCGCATGACCAATTTCGCCTAGGGTTTTGACGGCTGCTCGTCGATAGGTCGTATCTTGCTCATCAAGGATGCTCATTAACTTGGCGATAATTGCTTCATCATAGTTTTCAGCAAGTTCCCACATCGCTTGATTGCGAAGATTAGGATTGGGATGTTTGAGTTGTTGGAATAGAGTTTCGGAAGACATGGCTTAATCAAGGAAAAGGGTAAAAGGAAAAAGGAAAAATGGTAATTCAAAAAGCCTTGATAATGGGGCTTTACTCCATTATCAAGGCTTTTTGGGTTTTGGTCTTTTCGCAAATTAATAGGTCGTTGTCGTTGGCTAGGATCTCGTAGGCGCTGCGATCGCCAAATTTTTCTAAAGCAATTAGGGATGCATATTTGAGATCCCAAATGGGCGTGTCTAGACAAGCCTTGATTTCTGGGATAGCTCTTTCATCGCCGATTTCGGCAAGGGCGATCGCAGCGGCGGCGCGTGATTTTTGGAACTGCGGCTGCTTATTGTGCAAAGCAGTCAGTAATAGATCGTATGCGGGAGCATATTTCAGCCAGCCGAAAAGTTTCATCACATGGAAGTGAGCGCCATAGTCATTGTGAGCCTCTTCCGCATATGTTCCAAAAAGTGCTTCAGGTGCTACCTCAGCATAATTTTCTAAGATTGTCTTTATAGCAAGATAACAACGCCCAAAATCAGTTTCGTACAACTCGCGTAGTAAAAAAGAAAGCTCAGGCAAAGTATCGTAACTATGCACCAAAATCAAATCTTCTGGATGGTCGCGTAAGGATTTTTCTAAATAAGGCTGCACATCGGAGAAGGCGATCGCGCCCGATTTAATCCCTTCTTCGCCTAACATTCTAATTCCGCGCAATCGAAACACTAGGGATACTGGACAAGTCGAAATATCAGGAATCGCCGCGTGATAATTTGCATCAATCAAATCTTGAATTGACAAGCGTCTGGCAATCACACTAGCGTTATGCAGTAAATCGACCACTTTCTCCATTTGCGAATAGTCTCTGGTCAGACGACAAATTGCTGTGATGGCAGCGCTAGCTAAAGGCAGATCACTTTCAGTTGTAAATTTGCGAATCCGATCTAATGCTGGTTTGTAATCGAGTTTGGCTAAAGTCTGAATAATGGCGCGATAGGATTGTCCCGATCTATCTAATAACTGAGCGACTTCTTCTAATATCTGTGTGTCATCAGTACCGATTTCACCGATTGCCCAAACGGCATTTTCTACTAAAAAACAATCAGGCTCACTTAAACATTCACGAATAACAGGTAACGCTTGTGATGCTTGCAGTCTTCCTAATGTTTCAACGGATTTTCGCCGCACGATCCGATTATCCATTGCATCGTCTTTTTGTTGAATGGCTCTACTAAGAGCAGCGATCGATTTATCCGTTGAGAAATTTATTAAATGTGAAGCAGCAATATAGCGAGAATCCTCTTCACCTATTTGATCTTGAGGTGTATCTAAAAGGGCGATCGCTTGATCTTCTGTCAAATTAAAAAAACTATTAAAGCGTTTATCCATAATCTTAAAATTATATCAATCGCTAACCAACCTATACCAAAAGCATGAAGTAGAGTAGCCACTTTGTGCTTTTAAAACCCTTGCTGGGTTTGGCTTTTAATTCAAAAAAGTGTTGTCACACTTTTTTGAATTAGTATTAACTAGCAACTCCAAAAAAGAAGAGGAAGCGCTTAGCGCTTCCTCTTCTTTTTTTTTCTCAAGAGCTAAGCGAAGCACAGCCCTTATCAAATCAATTGATTAGGAGAGTGAGTTGATTGCATAGTCGAGCAATGCATTGTACTCAGTCAATGCTTGTGCTGACATGTCACGAGGTGTGCAACCACGGTTACGAGCATAGCTCAAAGCTTCTACATAAGGAGCGGTAGGCAAGCTCAATGCACGATATACTTCGCGTTGACCTGCAATACCCCATTCGTCCAAAGGCCCTGTACCACCAACAACAAGGCTGTACTGAATCAAACGCAAGTAGTGCTTGATGTCGCGAGCACACTTGGATTTGAAGGTGTCGGTGGAGTTTGCTTCACCAGCATTGTTCAAGTAAGGATACTTCTTGATACAAGCATTGTAAGCTTCAGTAGCTACGTTATCAAGGTTAGCAGCTAGCTTTTCAGCAGCTTCCAAACGTGCTGCTGCACGTTGGATAGAACCTTGTACTGATTCTAAGTCAGAGGTGCTAGGGAAACGGCCAGCTGCATCAGCAGAGGCAATAACGGTAGTAACAACGGATTTCATTTATTAAATCTCCAAACTGGATTTCTTTTTATACTAGTGAGGTTAGTTTTAGTCTGGCTGAGCAAGTCTCAATCAGTAAATCGCAATCAGCAATCAATTAGCTAAGGGCTGCGATTACGCGATCGAAGTAGCTGGAAGCTTCAGCAACCAAGCTAGCGCAACGATCTTCAACAACAGGAGTTCCCATCTTGCGGAGCTTAGCACCTGCACGAGCTTCGCTAGGATTGTCTTGGATGTGAGCAACTGCTTGTGCCTTCATGATTTGGACAGCACGTACTGTAGAGGTTGTAGGTACGCCCAAAGCGGAGTAGGTTTCTTTCAAACCGTTCAAGCAACGATCATCCAATACTGAAGAATCACCAGCCAACAAAGCATAGGTGACATAACGTAGAATGATTTCAGCGTCACGCAAGCAAGCTGCCATGCGGCGGTTAGGGTAGCAGTTACCACCAGCTTGAATCAAGCCTTGGTTTTCGCAAATCATACCTGCTGCTGCATCGGAAACCATGCAACTTGCATTGCTGGCGATCGCGTTTACAGCATCTAAACGACGATTGCCGCTAGCTACGAATGCCTTAAGAGCATTAATATCACCTACTACAGAGGTGCTAGCATCGGCTGAAACTACAGCTCTAGAAAAAGCGTCAAGCATTTCGCTCTCCTTAAAAAAATTGGTTATCTTATTAAAACGTTGTTCGCTTGTTTGATTTACAAGACATATAGAACATAAAAGATCAAAGTATGCATCGTCTCATCTATTGGAAACAAAGTAACATTCCTTAATAAACTAATAAAGAAGCCATTTGTTGTGGCGCGGCTTTGCCGCGCCACAACAAATGGCTTCTTTTACTGAGGGATTTCGAGATAAAATCGTTCAGGCTAATTTTTAGGATATTTTGCGATGGCTCCCGTTCGTTTGTGTGGCATTACCAAGAAATTTGGACAAAATATAGTTCTTAAAGAGATTGACTTAGAAGTAGAAGATCAGGAGTTTATGGTATTGGTGGGGCCATCGGGCTGTGGCAAAAGTACTTTGTTGCGCCTGATTGCGGGCTTGGAGGAAGTAACTGATGGCTCTATATATTTGGGCGATCGCCAAATTAATCATTTACCACCCAAGGTGCGTGATATTGCGATGGTTTTTCAAAGTTATGCGCTTTATCCGCACATGACTGTGTATAACAATATTGCTTTTGGTCTGAGGCGACAGCGATCGCGTCAATTAGCTGCTTGGTTTATGCCATTGCCCAAAAAACATCGCACCGAGATTGATCAGAGGGTTCAAGAGGTTGCTAAGTCTTTGCAAATCGCTCATTTGCTTGATCGCAAGCCCAAAGAATTATCAGGCGGACAAAAACAACGGGTTGCTCTAGGTCGGGCGATCGCCAGAAATCCACAAGTTTTTCTGATGGATGAGCCGCTATCAAATCTTGATGCTCAGTTGCGCAGTGATACGCGATCGCAAATTGTGCAGTTACAGAAGCAATTGCAAGTTACGACTATTTATGTAACCCACGATCAAGTTGAAGCAATGACAATGGGCGATCGGATTGTGGTTTTAAATAAAGGTGATATTCAGCAAGTGGATACACCTCTGAATATTTACCGTAAACCTGCAAATCAATTTGTAGCTGGATTTATGGGTTCTCCACCGATGAATTTTCTGTCCGTAAAAGTTGATGCTAATGGATGTTTGCAAGGAGAAAGTTTGATCAAGCCCATTTCTATTAACGAGTTCTCAATTAATGAAATTGGTTGCGATCATCCGTTTATATTGGGATTCCGACCAGAAGATTTGCAACCTTCAACATCTGACATGGCACATATTGAAGGAACTGTAGAATTAGTGGAAGCTCTTGGTTCGGAAACAATTGTGCTATTAAGACTGCAAGGTAGTGAATTAAGAGCGCGAGTTTCAGCGGATATTGGTCTAGAACATCATTGGCAAATTGGCGATCACAGTTTCTGGCGATTTGATTTAAATAAGATCTATGGATTTGATGCAGATTCAGGCGTTACTTTGCATCATCCCTACAGCAAGATTTAGCTATTACCAAATGGATGCTAAATCTAGAATAAATTCTGGCAATACAGTTTCACCAGAGAGCGAAGTTGGTGCTTGGAGAACTTCTACAGGTTGTCCAATGCGATAAACTTCTACTTGACGATCGCGACGATTGATTAGCCAGCCTAGTCTTGCGCCGTTGTCTTGATATTCTTGCATTTTGGCTTGGATAGTTGACAAGGTGTCGGTTCTCGACATTAACTCGATCACGAAATCTGGGCAAATTGGCGCAAATTTAGATTGTTGTTCTGGAGTCAGTGCATCCCATCTTTCTTTTAATATCCAACAAGCATCAGGCGATCGCATTGCACCATTAGGCAGGATAAAGCCTGCGGAAGACCCAAAAGTAAAGCCTAGTTTTTTCTGTTGATTCCAAAGCCAGAGGTGACCATTTACGTTAGAACTACGCATTCCTGTATCACTACCTTCGGGAGCCATGATCGTAATATCTCCTTGAGCGCTGCGCTCGAATCTTAGATCGCTATTTTTTTGGCAGAGTTGAAAGAACTTTTCTTCAGTTAGTTCAAATATTGGCTCTAGGCTTATAGTTAGGGCGTTCATAAAGAATATTTGCCTCTTGCTGCGAGGTATTGCAGATCCCAATTTTAATTATGGCAGAATTACAGCTATCCCATAGGCGATCGCCTTCTAATCATCGGGAAATTGCCAGCACATAATCCGTTCGACACTTTTGGAGCCACATCTACAGGCTTCGGCTTGGGAGGCAACCCACTCATAATCACATTTGCGGCAGTGATGTCTTACGGTTCGCTGATTTTTAGGGAGGGTAATCAGATTGTAAGAGAAGGCGAGTATAAATCTCAAGAGGAAAGTTTAGTAACTGTAAGATTTTTTGCTGAAGAGGAGAAAGATCGGTCAAATGGG
>JBIKYZ010000042.1:0-25335 GCA_044354985.1 Pseudanabaena sp.
GCGGATTCCTGAATATAGTTACTTCCATAAGTTAGGTCTGACTATTGGCTCTGGTTCAGTCGAATCTTCGATTAAGCAAATTGGGCGGCGTATTAAGATTTCGGGTGCTCAATGGAATCGAAAAAATATCTCTCAAGTTTTGAAGCATCGCTGTGCTTATCTCAATGATATGCTTGATTCTTGTGAGTATAATTACTCAGTGCCAAACTGAGATGCTCCCCATAGAGATTGACGAGCCTTATGCATTTAACAGCAAAGTTCCTACTCACTTTGTTGGGGCTAATAAAGATGCAAATCGCAATAACTTTTTCCTTAATAAAAATTGGCTGGTGATTCGTTTCAGTGAGGAGCAAGTAGTCCGTTATCCACAAAGTTGCTGTAAGGAGATCTCCAAAGTTATCGCTAATGTTCTTGGGGATAATTTATATTTAAGTCAGTTTGCGATGGTTGCCGACTTGGAGCCGATGAAGCAATGGACTGAATCAGAGGCACTATATATGGCAGATAGAAATTATCGACAAACTTATTTGATAAATTGATATAAATGGCTAGAAGCAATTCAAAAAGTGGTTTACAAAACAATAATATATTCTGATAAAAATCATTATGAGTAGTAAAGCAAATTTAGTAACAATTTATGTTGATGGTTACTACAAAGAACCTTGTGGAGGTTGGGGATGTATTCTTAAATATGGAGAGACAATCAAAGAATTTTCTGGGAATATAATTGAATCGAGTAAACCTCGAATAGATATGATTGCAGTTACTGAAGCCTTGAAACACCTCAAGCGTCCTTGCCAAGTAGAACTTTATACTAATTGTCAATTTCTAATAAATTGTATACAGTCACATTGGAAACGTAAATCTAATTTAGATTTATGGGATAATCTCGATAACGCAATACTTGCTCACGATATTACGTGGATATGGATTAAAGGTTATAAAGAAGAACTTCATAAACAGTCTCACCAGTTAGCAATGGCTGCGGCAAGAAATATATCACCAAGGCTAGAGGTATTAGAAAGTGAGACTAACTTTACTCAAGCCAGAAATGATTTGCAAAGCTTACTAAAACAACTGTCCAAAGCCGAAATCATTAGAGATCATGAAAACATGTCGGTTGCTTTACGAACAGATAACCGCATTCTTGAATTTCACTCTCGTAAAATTATGACTATCTCTGAAATTGAATCCTAGTTAGTATGTCATCTTTAAACATTTGAAGTGATCCCAATATGTCTACTCCACCTCTCCCCCAACCCCAACTCGATCGCACACCAATCACCTCCGATCAATACTGTGAGTACACGCCCGAAAAACTAGAACTATGGAGTGGATTCTATGGTTATGGAGGTCAAGACTTAACAGGATTTTATCTCGGCATTTTGGCAAACATGGGACTCCGTGAAGCTGTGCGTCATGTGCCGATGTCCAAATGGCTAGAAGCAATTCAAGAAGTTGCTTTGCAAAATCCTAAACTTGATGAAGCAATGCGCGATCGGCTCAACCGAGGCTTAGCCGATTTGCAAGCGGTTGCCGAATATTTGGAAGAGCATTAACATGGAAGAATGTGAAAGTAGCGATCTTATTAACAAGAGGCTAGCGCAATGACTTTAAAAGAATTACAACCCCAGTTACTTGCCCTTTCTTCTGTAGAGAAAACACAAGCAATCCAATTTCTACTACAAAACCTTACCTATAGCTTGCAAGGAATTGAAAAAACGGCGGGGGTATGTGGCGGTGATGCTTGTATTCGGAGTACGCGCATTCCCATCTGGCTATTAGTCAGCTATCGCCAGCAGGGAACAAGTGATGCAAAAATCTTAGCCGCATATCCATCTTTAACAGCGATCGATTTAGCAAATGCTTGGACATATACAGAAGCTCATCCAGAAGAAATCGAAATAGCCATTCGCAGAAATGAGGAAGACTAGCAAATGGCTCGATTGTACGCAGATGAACAGTTTCCATTACCAGTTGTGAAAATACTGCGAACTTTAGGGCATGATGTTTTAACAGTCCAAGAAGCAAACAAAGCTGAACAGAAAATTCCTGATAACGAAGTCTTGTCCTATGCGATTAGTTTAAATCGTGCTGTCCTCACCCTTAATCGCCATGACTTTATCCGCTTACACAAACAAAATACGCAGCACCAAGGCATCATTATCTGTAAAAGCAATTCTGACTGGGAACAAATAGCACAAGGGATTCATGAAACAGTCATAACTTTTGAGTCACTCTCTGGGCAACTTGTAAGAGTTAATCGCCAAAAATAAATCTAAGAGCGTGTTTGAGAAGTCTCCAAGCGATTTCTACTTTTATCCTCCTTAATCCCCCCTTTCAAAGGCTACAGTGTACACACAAGTCTTTCTGTCTAAGTTTCAATGGATCTAAGCCCCCTAAATCCCCCAATTCTGGGGGACTTTGAAAGAATTTTATTTTCTTGTTCCCCCAGTATTGGGGGCTAGGGGGCGATTAATTGTTGACTTAACTAGGTTTTATGACTTGTGTGTACACCGTAGCTTGCAAAGGGGGGAAACTTAAATCCTTCGCCTTTGCAAGGGGGAGTTAGAGGGGGTAAAAAACTTTTCAAACACGCTCTAAAGCGAAAAGCGATCGCTCGTTAATATCAAAACATTTAATAATCGCTAAAAATGCTGACCAATAACTTAGTACTAACGTTGAACCAACCATTTTTATTGTGGTAATACCAATTCACAAAAGTATTTTCAAACTTTCGTGAGTTGGTATTACTACTATATCTATCAAAAAATACTATTTTTTTTCCATTTACCATTAATAATAAATCACGTAAATTCGAGAAACTAGGGAAATATTCATGAGTGGACTTGGCGGCTTAAATAAAACCCCTAACGGAGTAGTCCTAGGGATGGTGCAACTTCAACTACCAACAGTTGTTACCCAGCAAGACTTAGCAGCCCAGACCAAACGTATTTGTGAGATGGTAGCCAAAGCAAGGCGCAATATGCCAACTATGGACTTAGTGGTATTTCCTGAATACTCTTTGCATGGTTTGTCAATGGATACAAATCCAGACATTATGTGTAAATTAGACGGGGTAGAGGTTGCAGCTTTTAAACAAGCTTGTATTGATAATAATATTTGGGGATGCTTTTCCATAATGGAATTCAATCCTCAAGGAAATCCCTACAACAGTGGGCTTATCATCGACAATCAGGGGGAATTGAAGCTTTACTATCGTAAGCTACATCCTTGGGTTCCTGTCGAACCTTGGGAACCTGGTGATGTGGGGATTCCTGTTTGTGAGGGGCCAAACGGTAGCACACTCGCTCTAATTATTTGTCATGATGGCATGTTTCCAGAAATGGCTAGAGAATGTGCTTATAAAGGAGCTGAAATTATGATTCGCACAGCAGGATATACTGCTCCAATTCGTCATTCTTGGCAGATTACTAATCAGGCTAATGCTTTTTGTAATCTCATGGTGACAGCTTCGGTCTGTATGTGTGGCTCCGATGGTAGTTTTGACTCTATGGGCGAAGGAATGATTGTTAATTTCGATGGGGAGCCTTTGGTCATGGGTAGCCATCGTCCTGATGAAATTATCACTGCTGAAGTGCGTCCTGATCTTGTTCGAGAAGCCCGCAAGTACTGGAGTGTGGAGAATAATATTTATCAATTTGGGCATCGTGGCTATGTTGCGGTCAAGGGCGGCGCTCAAGACTGTCCTTATACTTATATGCAGGATATGGTCAAAGGCAAGTATTGTCTGCCTTGGGAAGATGAGGTCGTCTATAAGGATGGAACTTCCTGCGGATTTCCCTCACCTGAGCGTGTATACAATCCAATTCCGTAATTACCAATCAAACGAACCATAAGAAGCTTTTAAAAGTGTTGCGGAGCAACACTTTTAAAAGCTTCTTGGTTTGGATTTGAGCGCAAAGCACTTTAGGTGTGGCGCGATCGCAGTTACAATCCATTACCGATCGCAAAAAATGCCAACCAATAATTTAGAGGAAAGTGAATTTTAATGTACAAGCAACTATAAATCCTCTAAGATATGGCTACTGCAATTACTCTAAATCTTATGACTGGATTAGAACCACTTATTACACCTCTAGTTGCGATCGCACTCGAAGTACTTAAAGACAGTGGCAAAAAGGAAAGCGAAGGTTTTATTGCCAGATTGATAAATCGAGATGTGGGTAAGGATTGGGAGGATGTCGTCTTTAAGGCGGCGGGTAAGTATATCGAGAGCTACACTAAACGACATGGCAAACTCAAAGTATTGGGAATGAAAGATCCTGTTGAGTTAGATGAGATATTTACGACAGTGCAGTTATTGGGAGAGGATGAGGTTCAGCAGTTTGCGACTATTGATGATTTGGAGAAACTTTACCGTGAAGCTGGTCAAAGATTACTGCGATATCGCTCTAAAGAAAGGCAAGATGGGATTACTGTTGCTAGTAAAAAGCAATTTCTGATGGTATTAGGCGCTCCAGGGGCAGGGAAATCTACATTTCTTCGCAAAATTGGTTTGGAATCTTTTAAAGGAAAAAAGGGCAACTTTAAGCATCAAGCTATTCCAGTTTTGCTAGAGCTTAAGAAATTTACTGAGAGCAAAATCGATCTCAATGCGCTAATCGAGGCGGAGTTTACTACCTGTGGATTTCCTAAGCCAAAAGAATTTACAGAAAGTGCTTTAGATAAGGGAAAATTGCTGATTTTGCTAGATGGTCTGGATGAAGTACCTTCGGCGAATGTCAATTCTGTCATTGATACAATTCAAGACTTTGTAGACCGCTACGACAAAAATCGCTATATTGCCTCCTGCCGTACTGCCGCCTATCGCTACAATTTCAAGCGCTTTAGTGATGTAGTTCTGTCGGAGTTTGATGATGAACAGATTCAGCAGTTTATCAATAATTGGTTTCGCTCGGAAGAAGACAAACAGGCGGGAACGGCGGCGCTTTGTTGGGAATTGCTAAAACGTGATGAAAATAAAGCAGCAAAGGAACTCGCTCATAGTCCGATTTTGCTAACTTTTCTCTGCTTGACCTATGACAAATCACAAACCTTTGCTAATAATCGCAGTGGGCTATACAAGAAGGCTTTACGGATTTTATTGGAAGAATGGGCTGCTGAGAAGCGGATTATGCGACAGGCGATCTATGAAGGTTTGAGCGTGGAGCTAGAGGAAGTACTGCTTTCAGAAATTGCCTGCGAGGGTTTTGAGGCGGATCGCTTGTTTATTCCTCAGTCTCAATTGGTTAAGCAAATTAAGGAATTTCTATCAAGTAACCTAAATGCGCCTAAACAACTGAGTGGGGAACAGGTTTTAGAGGCGATCGCCATTCAGCAAGGTATCTTGGTAGAAAGAGTAGAAGATGTGTATTCTTTCTCACACCTGACGTTACAGGAATATCTGACGGCAAGATATATCTATGCTCATGGTCAAATTTCGCAGATGGTCGAGAAATATCTAACTGATGAGCGATGGAGAGAAGTATTTCTATTGACTTCAGGTTTAATGGTGGATAGAGGATCTGATGAACTTCTGATAGAGATGCACAAAGCAGCAAAACAATATGCACGTCATCCTAAAGTAAAGGCATTGCTGCAATGGGCAGATCAAGTTACAGCAGGGGCATCAGGTGCTTTTAAACCTGCGGCTAAACGTGCGGTTGCGATCGCCAGAGTCATCGGCAGGGCCAGAGCCAGAACCATCAACATTGACAGAGAAATCGAAATGAAAATCGACACAGCCATCGACACAGCCATCGACATCGCCAGTTGCATCGTCAGGAGCAGATCCATCAACATCGACAGAGAAATCGAAATGGAACTCGACAGAGCCATCGACTTTGACAAAACCATCGACTTTGATAGAGGCATTCCAACCGTCACTGCCAGAACCATCCTCATTGCTAGCTTGTTCGACGAAGCGATCAACCTCGCTGGCGAATTAGAGAAATTAGGCATTTTTAAAGGGATAAAAATGTACAAATTTACAAGTCAAATGCAAAATCTGCAATATGCTCTGAAAGAATCAGACATCACCCAAATACAAAAAGTATCCGAAAAAGTGCTAAGTGATTATCTTGAAACCTTTCATCTAACTCAAGAACTGATTACTTACAGCAATGAAGAATCAAAAGCTCTAAAGAATTACCTTTGGAGCATCGAACTACTACTCAAATGCAAACAAGAAGCAGCTAGACTATCCCCTGTAACGTGGGGTGCGATTGAAGCAGAACTCTTGTTACCACCAGATGATTAAGAAAAACAATAATTACACAAATCCATCAATTTCATCCATAGGGGCGCGGCATTACCGCCACCATTCACGCATGTCATTGCAATTATCAAGCTTTAATGCGATCGCCCAACCCCCACAACACAGCTTCAATTTATCGGCAGGAGCGAAGAGGCTAAAGCATTCGCGGATTGATATTTCAGTGGTGAATTTAGAGATAGTTGCGCAAATGCTTTACCCCTAAAAACAAAATCCTTACATCTTGAGATTTGCGATCGTAGTTTTTGATGTTTGATTAAGAGCGATCGCCTTTACTACTTAGAGAAATATTCAAACCACTTATCGAATCATGTACAGTAAAATTAAATTTTAAGCCATGCAAGACACTGCTGAATATACCTGCGCTTTTTGTGGAGAGACTAATACGACATTTGTTGATTTTAGTGGAGGAATGCAACAGTCGTATGTGGAAGATTGTCAGGTTTGCTGTCAGCCAAACATTTTGTATATTCAAATTGACGAAGACACCCTAGATATCGAAATTAATAGCGAACCAGAAAGTTAGGACGGACATAAAACCCAGTTAAGTCAGCAGTTATCTGCCCCCTAGCCCCCAATTCTGGGGGAACAAGAAAATAAATCTTTTTCAAAGTCCCCCAGAATTGGGGGATTTAGGGGGCTTAGATAAATCGAAACGAAGACAGAGAGCCTTGTGTGTACACGGTAGCCTTTGCAAGGGGGAATTAAAGGGGGTAAGTCCGACTCGTGTGGACAAGGTAGCCCTTTTTAAGAGGGGCTGGGGGGAGATCTAGACAATTCTTAAATAGTTTCTTAGCTCTAACTATTCTAAAATAAGTATACTAATATCCAATCGTCTCCTTGAAAATGGCTAAAAGCAAGCGTTCCAACTCCCGCCCAGCAACCCAGCCACCTATCGCCAAAGAATCTCTCACGGCTCCAAACTATGAGCAAGACGAACTATGGAGACAAAGACAATGGGTGAAGTTGTTTGCTGAGGTTACGCTTAAAATCCGCCAGTCATTGCAGTTCAAGGAAATCCTCCGCGCCACCGTAACAGAAGTACAGCGCATTTTGCAAGCCGATCGCGTCTTGGTTTATCAAGTTTTACCCAACGGCACAGGACGAGCCATTAGCGAAGCCGTTCTACCCAATTTTCCTACAATTCTCGATTTAGAGTTTCCTGAAGAAGTATTCCCGACTGATTATCAAGAACTATATGCTAAGGGACGGGTAAGGGCGATCGCAGATGTGCATGATCCAAAGGCAGGGTTGTCGGAATGCTTAATCGAGTTTATCAATCAGTTTCATATCAAAGCAAAACTGATTGTGCCGATTCTGCAAAATCTGAATTCCCATCAACAAAGTGAAGGGATTGCACCCAACCAGTTATGGGGATTAGTGATTGCTCACCATTGCGATCGACCTCACCATTGGGCTGACTTTGAACTGGAGCTAATGCAACAACTTGCAGATCAGATCAGCATTGCCTTAGCCCAAGCACAGTTATTAGAACATTTAGAAGAAATAGTCGAGGTTCGTACTGCCGAATTACAAGAAGTCAACCGTAGTCTCCAGCAGGAAATTAATGATCGGATGCAAGCTGAAGCTGCACTACGACGCAGTGAAGAGCAGTTACGACTGATTACCAATGCGCTACCAGTGCTAATTGCTTATGTCGATGGACATCAACGCTATCGATTTAATAACAAAGCCTATGAAGACTGGCTAGGAAAATCACCAGCCAATATTTATGGCAGCAAGATCAAAACTGTTTGGGGTATCGAATGCTATGAACGCATGAAAGTCTATGTGAAGTTAGCTCTAATGGGTCAGGCTGTTACCTACGAAAATGAAATCACTTTAAAAGATGGTCTTCCCTGTTCAGTCAATGTTACCTATATTCCCCATCTGGATGAAAAGCAAAAAGTCATCGGGTTCTTTTCTCTAACGAGCGATATTAGCGATCGCAAAGCGATCGAGCGCATGAAAGATGAATTTATCGCCGTGGTCAGCCATGAATTACGCACACCCTTAACATCCCTGCATAGTGCTTTAAAAATTTTGGCGACTGGACGCTTAGGAAATCTGTCTAAGGATGGCAAGCAAATGCTAGAAATCGCTGATGACAATACAGAGCGCTTGGTACGTTTAGTCAATAATGTCCTTGATTTACAGCGGATTGAGTCAGGGGATGTCCGAATGGAAAAGCAGGTCTGCAATGTCGCAGCTTTAATGATCCAAGCAACAGAGTCTATGCAACCAATGGCTCAACAGCATGGGGTAGTTTTAGCAGTTAAGCCAATTGACATCGAGATTTTAGTTGATTCAGATTACATCGTGCAAGCTCTCACAAATCTCCTCAGTAATGCGATCAAGTTCTCAACAACTGATGGTACGGTTTGGCTAATCGCAGAGGGCAAAGCGAATACAGAAGTACTATTCTCAGTCCGCGATCAAGGTCAGGGCATTCCATCAGATAAGTTAGAAAGCATTTTTGAAAGATTTCAGCAAGTCGATTCTTCGGATTCAAGGCGTAAGGGTGGAACAGGGCTAGGACTAACCATCTGCCGTAAGATCATCGAACAACATGAGGGCAAAATCTGGGCAGAAAGTACTCTCGGTGAAGGTAGTACTTTTTCGTTTACATTGCCATTGTTGAATGTATAGCTGCTCCCAAAACACAAAATGGCGTAGCTATTAATGAAGGCGGCGCTTCGCGCCGCCTCACACTATTTGGTTTTTGATTTGTCCTGATACAAATTATGTTGAGAACTGTTTGCTAGTCAGTCGATGGTGGGACATTTGCGCAATATCGATCGCAGGTGTACAAGACCACATATCATCCAAAGAGAGTGACATTGATTGAGAGACAATCAAGTCGATCTCTGTTGCCATCTTGCATAAAATACTCTGTGCACCCAAATGCCCCAAAATGCCCAAACGGATTGCCGCACTGACAATCCCCGTCACAAAATTGTGCAAGAATGCAAAACTTGTATCGCGTTCACTTAGATGCACTGCGCGACCAACCATCGCAAATACGATTGGATGTAAACCTGGCGTTTTGTTGATATCAACTTCTTTCTGCATTGCTTCCAGTTGAGGATCATTCCAAGTCGATCGCGCTACAAGTAGTAAAGCCTGTCCGCTTCGTTGCTGAGCTTCACGAGTAGTCTGAATTAACATCTGAGCATACAAATATGCATCCGCTCGCCGCACTTCCTGTAGATCGTTGTCGGCACTGGCTCGATGCGCATGGATAAGGGCAATCAAATCTGAACAACCCACTTTGTTATGTAGCAACAAATAGAGAAATGTTTCTATATCCTGAGGATTATGAATCTGATTAGTTTGCACCATTGCTTCCAAACCGTGGGAAAGTGTGAAGGAACCCGATGGAAAAAAAGAATCAGACAATTGCATCAGGGCAAGACGGGAATCAATCATAGCCATCGATTAGTAATAATTAGTGATGAGAATGGGAAGAAAATTGAATCTGATTAGTAGAAGAGCGAACTTCGTAGTCAATACATAAGTTTGGAATGTTGACGTTTCTTACGGTGGCTTCCATTACGGCGCGATCAGCTACCATTTCTACATAAATGCGATCGCCATTTACTAAAATCGGCCAGTGATGGTTACCAAGGACATGCCCCAGATAGATTAAGTCAATCGCATGTTTTGATACATCACCACTAACACTCAGCGTCATCACAGTTTGCTCCGTGAGATTGACTAATAGCAATTGTCCAGATTGCATCGCGAACAAATCGCCTGTTCCGAGGGACTGTTCACGGCTTTTGATGATACCTAGCTCGATACCCGTTGTCGAAAAAGCATGAATACGACCTTTGCCACTATCTTCTGGTTGCAAATAGACCTCTAGCAAGGTTCCCGCTTCTTGAGCTTGCAATACTTGCTGCTGTAAAGATTGATCGATTTCTTGATTACCTAAATAGGTTTCGGTTAGAACTGTCATTTGTGGATCTCAGGTAAAGGTGGTTGAGCATTTTGATACCGCATTCTAGTCAATGCATAGTTGATATAAGCTTTAAGGCTCGGTACATTGGACGACATTGCCCGCACCAATAAGCCGTTACAGTTAGGCAAGGGCGAACAGGCGGCAGTTAACTCTGGATAGGTTTGGGCAAAACTTTCTAAATCTAGTTCCAGAGATTTTAAATCGCCTTCTGGCGCAACTAAAATGATGCTGGCGAGAATTGGTCGAGATGTGAAAATTGGGTTGTTAGTCAGAGGTTCAGATTTCCCCAGCAACCGCATCGCATCGGTAAAGACCAAATCTCCATCAGTGGTACAGACTTTTAAACGACTGAAGTACTGACTGAAATGGAAGCATTCTCCCCTTGCTAACCGTCCAGGAATCATGATTTCGCTCAGAAACAGGTTTCCTGTTGGGGCGATCGCTATTTGGATAGTCTGCTCTAGATTTGCATCGCGATAGAGAATCAGTGGTTCAGGGACAAACTCCAAACTTGCCCCTGCGCCAATCTCAAAGTCAAAACGAATACGGGCAACCTGACCCAATGGCATCAGATGGACTTTTGAGGCTGACTGATCGGTGAGATATAGACTGGTGCGATCGCGTAATTTTGCTCCGATCTGAAAGCGATCGCCTGCCAACAGCCCAGGGGAGGAATTCATAATGTATAGATAAGCGCGATGGGCATCGGTGGGGTCGAGCCTTAACGGGCGGGACAGCCGAAACGGATAGGTTGCATACTGACGATACACAAATGATCGACCAAATTGATCGAGTCCAATCTCTAAAGTGAGTTGTTGCGGGGAAACTGGAAGGTCTAGCTTAGTTATAGGTGGAGCGATGAGTTCAGCTAACATATCTATCGTTTGCTCATATTCTTAAATTGTGTTCTCAATAAGTTCTCAATCGACTTGATCAAGCCAGTTCTCGAACGGACTGAAATAGTAATTTGTCAAAGATGAACTGCATCACCCGATCTAATCCTTCACCCGTTTTACAGTTGGTATAGGCGATCGGCTTGCCTTTTCGGCGTTCCTTAGCTTCGCGATCGATGATGTTCAGGTCAGCTCCCACATAGGGCGCAATATCAATTTTGTTAATTACTACCAGATCTGCTTGCATAAACCCAGGTCCATTTTTGCGAGGAATATCATCGCCTGCGCCCACATCCAGCACAAAAATATAGGCATCAATTAAGTCATAGCTAAATGTCGAAGCCAAATTGTCGCCACCACTTTCGACAAACACCAGATCGAGTTCTGGAAAAGCTCGCTCTAGATTGCGGATTGCCAACAAATTCATTGTCGGATCTTCACGAATCGCGGTATGCGGACAACTACCTGTTTCCACACCCACAATTCGATTGGCAGGTAAGACTCCTTGACGCTTGAGGCGATCGGCATCTTCTTGCGTCAACAAATCATTTGTGACCACAGCGACTTCAATCCCTTGCTGCATTAGTAAAGGTAATAACCTTTCCAGTAGAGCCGTTTTGCCACTGCCGACTGGCCCACCGACACCCAAACGCGCCACTGATTTTTTCATGTTTACCTAAAGATATACAGCCGACCGAGAGGAACACGCGAAACAGGTTCACAGGTGGCAATTTCACCATTCACCCGTACCTGAAAAGTGTCGGGATCGACTTCGATTTCAGGACAAGCATTGTTATGCAACATATCTGCTTTGCTGAGGGATCTCGTATTTTTGACTGGCAAAAGTTGTTTGCGAAGTTTTAGCTTGTCGGCTAAGCCACAATCAAGAGCAGTCTGAGTCACAAAGCAAAAAGAAGTAGACTGCTTGGCACTGCCATAGCTGCCCCACTGCGGACGATACAGGATTGGTTCGCAAGTCATGAGCGAAGCGTTTGATTCACCCATAGGTGACCAAGCGATAAAGCCTCCCTTAATAACTAGCTCTGGTTTAATCCCAAAATAGCCAGGCTGCCACAGGACAATATCCGCGATTTTACCTGCCTCAATTGAACCTACATGGGAATCAATTCCACAGGTTTTGGCAGGATTAATTGTGTACTTTGCGATGTAACGCAAAATCCGTTGATTATCATGGCGATCGCTATCTTCAGGAAGTGCTCCCCGTTGGTCTTTCATTTTGGAAGCCAATTGCCAAGTACGACAGATGACTTCGCCAATCCTGCCCATACCTTGACTATCGGAACCCATCATGCTGATTGCTCCCATATCATGCAGAATATCTTCGGCAGCAATAGTTTCAGCACGAATACGAGATTCCGCAAAGGCGACATCTTCAGGAACTTTTGGATTGAGGTGATGGCAGACCATAACCATATCTAAATGTTCATCAAAGGTATTAACCGTATAGGGATTGGTAGGATTAGTAGAAGAAGGTAAACAGTGAGAATAGGAAGCCACCTTCATGATGTCGGGAGCATGTCCACCGCCAGCACCTTCCGTATGGTACATGTGGATCGTACGACCACGAATTGCTGCAAGCGTATCTTCTACATAACCTGACTCATTGAGCGTATCAGTGTGAATTTGAACTTGAAAGTCGTGCAGATCGGCAACAGAAAGACAGGTGTCAATCAGAGCAGGCATTGCGCCCCAATCCTCATGAATTTTCAGCCCGATCGCACCGCCTTCGATTTGTTCGATGAGACTTGATGGGAGACTCGAACTCCCTTTACCCAAAAAGCCAAAATTAATCGCAAATCCTTCGGAAGCTTGCAGCATTAAGCCCATATTATAGGCTCCACCTGAGCAAATGCCCACGGTGACTGGTCCCAATCCCCCCCCAATCATCGTCGTTAATCCGCTAGAAAGTGCCTCGGCACAGAGTCCCGCACTATCAAAATGAACGTGACAATCAATTCCACCTGGAGTCGCAATTAAACCTTCAGCTGATCGCACATCTGTATTGGCACTAATAATTAGGTTGGGCTGGACTCCATCCATCACACCAGGATTGCCCGCTTTACCAATACCGACAATTCTGCCATCTTTGATGCCAATGTCTGTCTTAACAATCCCCTGCACGGGGTCGATCAGCACCACATTGGTGATGACAAGATCCAAGGCTCCTTCCGCCGCTGTCACCCCAGAAGCTAAGCCCAAACCATCACGGAGAGTTTTACCACCGCCAAAAACACACTCATCACCATAGACAGTAGTATCTCTCTGGACTTCCGCAATTAATGATGTATCCCCTAACCGAATCCGATCGCCTGTGGTGGGGCCAAACAGCTCAGCATAACGCTCCCGACTAATTTCCATGACTTTCCTCTACTATCGTGCTGTAGCCCAATCTTTGCACCCGCTCCATCGCCATTTCTTTGGCGTTGGGAGCATCTAACGCCTGATTTACCAAGCCATTCAGTCCTTGAATATGTCTTGTACCACCGATAGCCACCAATGCCACAGTTTTAGTATCTCCTGGCTCAAATCTAATCGCCGTACCAGCAGGAATGTCCAACCGAAATCCATAAGCTTGTGAGCGATCAAATTGCAAAGCCCGATTAACTTCTAAGAAGTGGTAATGGGAACCAATTTGGATCGGGCGATCGCCTAAGTTCGCCACTGTCAGAGTTTTAGTCTCTCGACCAGCATTCAGTTGTAATGAGCCAGATTCGCAGAGCACTTCACCAGGAAAAGAATCTTGAGAGTTTGAAGTTGGAATGTTTGTCATATCAGTTTCAGGTTCCAGGGCTACGAATTGGATTGTGAATACTGATCAGCTTAGTACCGTCGGCAAAATGAGCTTCAACCTGAATCAACGGAATTAGCTCTGTTACGCCAGGTATAACATCTTCGGTCGTCAATAAAGTCGCACCTTCGGACATCAGCTGCGCTACGGATTTATCTTCGCGTGCGCCTTCGATCATGGCATCAATAATATAAGCGATCGCTTCAGGCACATTCAGCTTGAGCCCTTTTTCTTTACGACGACGGGCGATTTCGGCTGCTGTAAAAACAGTCAGCCGTTCAACCTCTCTGGGAGTTAAGTACATATCAACTCTTTAAACGGTCTAATGGCTCCTGCATTATGTTGTTTCTTTTCTGGTTAGTGAGTAGTAAAAGTTACAATAATTTCTGTGATTCTTTTGGGATTCTTTTGGTGAATTACCCTCCAATTAATACCAAAACACCAAACGGCTAAGCCGTTTGGTGTTTTGGTATTAATTGGAGAAGAATCATTTTTGAGGAGCGATTGATAATACCAAATCAAGAAATGGCTAAGCCATTTCTTGATTTAAAAAACCTTACTGGGTTTAGTTTTAATTCACAAAAGTGTTGTCACACTTTCGTGAATTGGTATAAAAAGAGTGTTTGAGCACAAACACTCTTTAATAATTTGCCTACCTCTCTGTATAGGCAAAGCCATGCAGTCATACATACCTTTAGCTAGATTCACATCTCGAAATATTTTGTTATATTTCTTTACATAAGGAACTCACACACAGGACAAACCAATGAGCAGCTATACAGTAAACGAACGCGGTGTACTCAACAATTTCGCAGTCGAACCCAAGATGTATGTTGACGATACTGATAGAGCTGGCTTTACTCCTTACGCTGAACTTCTCAATGGCAGACTTGCAATGATCGGCTTTGTTTCTCTCCTCATTCTCGAAGCATCTTCTGGTCATGGTCTAATTTGGTGGCTCGGTAACTTCTAAATAAATTTCCCCAATCTTGATGTTTAAGACAAAGTAAAAACGATAACGATTCTTTGACCCTACCTTTCGGTAGGGTCTTTTTTTTCAGCAATTACCGATCAAACCCAAATAGTGAGAGACGGCGCTTTGCGCCACCTCTCACTATTTGGGTTTTGATTTGTCATGATAAAAGTGGCTAAGGCTATATTCGCCCCCTAGCCCCCAATTCTGGGGGAACAAGAAAATTTGAGTCTTTCAAAGTCCCCCAGAATTAGGGGATTGAGGGCTTGATAAATCGAATCTATTACAGAGTTTATGTGTGTAACAAATATAAAGTGGCGGTGCAAAGCACTGCCACTTTTATTTTGGGGTTTGATTTGTCCTAGAGATCGCTTGTATGCCAAAACACCAAATGGCTACGCCATTTGGTGTTTTTAAAACCCTTACTGGGTCTGTTTTTTGATTCGTAAAAGTGTGACTATACTTTTACGAATCAAAAAACAGACCCAGTAATACCAAATTAAGAAATGGCTACGCCATTTCTTAATTTGGTATTACTGCTATGAAAGCGATCGCTGATAATAGTCTTGAGGGGGCGAACAGAATTTTACAATTTTGGTATGATTGGTTTCAGTATTCAGTCAATATGGGAGAACCATGCAATACACTGGAAACGTTTGGGATAAAGACGCTCTAAAAAATCCAGAGACAGAATATCAGCAGCTATTGGGTTTATTAAGAACCAAGAAAGATTATGAAATGCTGTTTGTGCGTTGTTCGCCTTCAGAGGGCGAGCAAATTATCAAAAGGACAAGAGCAGATGCCGCGAATCGAGAAATTCGTGTGTTAAGGCTCGATCGCCCGATCGCCGATTTTTATGAAATGTTAGTTAATGAAGCAGATTTACACGAAGCAAATCTACTATTTATCACAGGCATAGAAGAGTTCTTAGAAAATAAACTCATCGATATAGAGGATCATGATTTAGGCGAAAAGTTGACCCATATTCCCCGTCCACTAGCCCACCTCATCCTGCTGCAATCTAAACTCAAAGAGAGTTTCCCGATCTGTTTTGTATTTTTACTACCCTTATTTGCACTCAAGTTTTTCATTGACAGCTACCCCGAATTCTTTAACGACAACGTTGAGGTATTTGAGTTTCCCACTGACATGGAGTTGATACGACAAGAGACTTTTCGCTGGGTCAGTGGCGATCGCTATGAAGCCTATGCTCAAATCAGTGAAGAAGAACGCGATCGCAAATATGAAGATCTACAAAAACTCATCTCGGCTCAGCCATTAATTTCGGAGCGGCGCATTGAGTTATTGCTAGAGCAAGGGGGATTATTGGTAGCTGGCAACCGTTGTCAAGAGGCGATCGCCAATTGTGATCAGGCTTTACAGATTCGTGCTGACAACCATTTGGCTTGGTATAACCGCGCTGTAGCGCTAGACCTGTCCAGTCATCATGAAGAGGCTGTGCAAAATTATCGTCAAGCGATCGCTTATAAAGAAGACTTCTATGCAGCGTGGCATAATCTTGGTACGTCATTAAGCATGTTAGGACGCTATGAAGAAGCGATCAGTAGTTACAACCTCGCTCTCAAACACAAACCTGACTACTATTATTCCTACGGTGGCAAAGGCTTAGTGTACGGTGTGCTTGGAAAGTATGAAGAAGCGATCGATCATTGTGAGAAAGCCCTAGCCATTAGACCTGACTATGTTCAGGGTTGGTTTAGTCGAGCCTATGCCCTTGAAAGCCTTGGGAAATATGCAGAGGCAATAGCAAGTTACGATCGCGCCTTAGAATACAAACCGCTCGATCATCAAATTTGGTATAGCCGAGCCAAAGCTCTTGAGCAGTGGGGAAATTACACTGAAGCGATCGCCAGTTATGACCAAGCTATAGAAATACGTCCTGATGATTATTACGCTTGGAACAATCGCGGTCTTGCCCTGAGTAAGCTAGAACTTTATGAAGAGGCGATCGCTAGTCATGATCGAGCATTAGAGATCAATCCTGATGATCATTTTGCTTGGTATAGTCGTGGCAATGCCCTCAGCGGGTTAGGAATGCTCGAAGAAGCGATCGCCGCCTACGATAAAGCAATCCAAATATCACCACAAGAAACACAGGTTTGGCAAAATCGTAAAATAGCATTGAGAAGACTTGGTTTTGAGTAAAGCTTAGGAATCAACTGAACAAACAGACCATGACCACACCACCAATCAATCATCCCGCCACCAACGTAGATACTATGTCAACGGGATTCATTCCTACGCCAACACATCGTTGTGAAAGCAAAGGGTTTAGAATCCCTCTAAGCTTGTTGATCACTGTACCGTTTTTGCTAAACACCTTTGGCATCGTGGGATTGATTGGGTGGTTATCTTTTCGGAATGGACATCATGCAATTCTTCTACTCGCTAATCAGTTCCATCGCAAAGTTACAGAGCAAGTTCAAGATCGGTTACATTCCTATTTAGAACTTCCCTATACCCTTAATCAACTTAATGCCAATAGCATTGAGTTAGAGCAAATAGAACCAAATGATGAAATCAGGTTTCAAGCTCACTTTTGGAAACAACTGCAAAATTTCTCCCGCATTAGTAATATTTATTTTGCCACCACTTCTGGTAAATACTGGGGGGTAAGACGCATAAAAGATCGATTTGCGATCGAGAATACTAACTCGACTTTTATGACTGATAATTATGGGCGACCACAAACATTATTGATGGCAAAAAATAGCTTTAATTTAACTGAGCGTCCTTGGTATCAAACTGTTGTGGAGACTAGACAGAGTATTTGGACTGAAGTATATACGGATTCGATGACCGAAGAGCCCGCCATCACCTCAATTAGACCCGTCTATCAAGAGAATGGTGAACTGCAAGGGGTTCTAGGCATATCAATGCTCTTGGGTGACATCAATCAATTTTTGCAGAACACAAAAGTTAGTAATCATGGACAGACGTTCATTGTCGAGCCATCTGGTAAATTGGTAGCCACTTCTAACTCAGATGTCGAAATCTCTGCGCAGGGAAGTAAATCAGAGCGTATTCTCGCAACTCAAAGCCAAGATAAATTAACTCGCACAGTGGCTGAATGGCTGAAATCCCAGCCCATATCGAACAACAATGAGATTCAGCAGTCAGTAATCAATTTTGAGGGTGAACCATACTTCCTTCAAGTTGGGGAATTGAATAATGACTCTGGGTTAAGCGGATTGAATTGGCGGATTGTTGTTGCCGTACCTGCATCTGACTTTATGTTGCAGATTAAAGAAAATTCAATATCAACTGCGATGCTATGTCTGATCGCCCTCGGCTTAAATGCCATTTTGGGTATCATTGCCGCCCGTCGTATCAGCCGCCCCATTACGCAACTTAGCCAAGCAAGCCAATCGATCGCAAATGGTAATCTCGATCAAAAAGTGGAGTATTCCTGCGCAATTGAAGAATTAGCGATTTTGGCGAATTCCTTTAATCAGATGAGTCGCCAGATGAAGAGATCGCATACGCGATTGGAGGAGTATTCACAGCTTTTGGTGCAAAAAGTAGATGAACGTACTTATGCATTACAACAGGAAATTCTCGAACATGAATTCACTGAAGCCGCCTTACGAGAGTCGGAAGAAAAATTTGCTAAAGCCTTTCGTTCTAGTCCTGATGGGATGGCTTTGCTATCCAATGACACCTATAAACATATTGATGTCAATAATAAATGGACAGAAATTACGGGCTATACCCGTGAAGAAGCGATTGGAGCAGCTCCTTCAGATTTAAATCTATGGGTTGATTTAAATGAACGCGATCGCATGTTAGAAATTTTAGGGGTTGAAGGGAGAGTATTCAACTATGAAGCAAACTTTGTTACTAAGGAAGGGAAAAAATTTACAGGGCTAATCTCGTCAGAAACGATTGAGTTTGGCGGGAATGTTTTTGCGATCTATGCAGTCAAAGATATTAGCGATCGCAAAATCATCGAAGAGAATATTAAAGAAAGCGAAAAGAAATATCGCGATTTGGTGGAATCAGCAAACTGTATCATTCTTCGATGGGACACCCAAGGTCGAATTTGTTTCTTGAATGATTATGGATTGAGGTTTTTTGGCTATCAATTAGAAGATATTATTGGCTCCTATATATTAGATACATTTGTCTCATCGAAAGATGTATCGGGAGAAGATCTGCGCAACATGATTGCCGAAATATGCTGCACTCCTGAAAAATATCAACTTAATGAGAATGAGAATATCTGCAAAGATGGGCGGCGTGTCTGGGTGACTTGGTCAAACAAGCCGATTTATGATGATCAAGGAAAGTTAATCGAAATTCTATCAGTCGGAACAGATATCACCGATCGCAAACAGGCTGAAAAGGAATTGCAATCTGCGAAGGAAGTTGCCGATACGGCAAATCGAGCTAAGAGTGAATTCCTCGCGAATATGAGCCATGAGTTACGCACTCCTTTAAATGGCATTCTTGGTTATGCTCAAATCCTCAAGCGCGGTTACGACCCCGACAAGCATAAAGCAGGGTTAGAAGTCATTCAGCGTAGTGGCGAACATTTACTGACTTTACTCAATGATATTCTTGATCTTTCTAAAATTGAAGCTAAAAAGCTGGAACTCAATCCCAGTGAATTTGATCTTCCCAAGTTGCTCCAAAGTATTACAGATATTTTCCAATTGCAAGTACGTGCTAAGGATGTTGAGTTAATCTATCAACCTCTGACCACATTACCGACAACTATGTATGGTGATGAAAAACGTCTGCGCCAAGTTCTGATTAATTTGTTTGGGAATGCTGTGAAGTTTACCGATCGCGGCAGCGTATCTCTGACCGTCAATGTTCAGCCCTGCGAGTCTAATCATAACTACAAAGTTCGTTTTGAAATCACGGATACAGGAGTAGGCATCGATCCTGATAAATTAGAAGAGATATTTTTACCGTTTCAGCAAGCAGGCGATCGCGCTCGGCGCTACTCTGGAACAGGTTTAGGCTTGCCGATTTGTCAAAAGATTGTAGAGATGATGGGAGGACAGTTGCATGTAGAGAGTAGATTAAATGAAGGCAGTATTTTCTGGTTTGAAATTGAGTTAACTGAAGTTCCTAATCATATTCAACCAATATTAATCGATAGTCGGTCGATCACAGGTTACTTGGGAGATCGTCGCAAAATTTTGGTTGTTGATGACAAGACCGAAAATCGCATGGTATTGAATGATTTACTCACGCCACTTGGTTTCATTGTTGCGGAAGCGATCGATGGCTATGATTGTCTCACTCAAGCCCAGAGTTTTGAGCCAGATTTGATTTTACTAGATATGGTAATGCCTCAACTGGATGGACATGAAACAACAAAGCGGCTGCGTCAGTTACCGATGTTTGAGAACACGGCGATCGTCATGGTCTCTGCAAGTGCCTTCAATCAAGATCGCAGTCTGAGCATCGCCGTAGGATGTAATGATTTCATCGCGAAGCCAATTGATCCTGATACTTTGTTTTATACAATGCGATCGCTACTCAATCTAGATTGGGAATACGAGAATCTCAATTCTGATGATACTGATATAAGTATGGGTAATGCCAAGATAGATGCGATCGCGCAGCCGATGATTGTGCCACCATACCTTACGGTCGAGAGATTGCTACAACTTGCGCGGATGGGAGATATTATTGCGATTCAAGATGAGGTCGTACTTCTACAAGAAACTGATTCCACCTTTAGCCCTTTTGCAAATCAGGTACTGGACTATGCCCGTGAGTTTCAAATCAAACGGATTCGCGAATTTTTAGAGCTACAAATCCATAATTAGCATCAGAAGGATGGGTGGCGTGAAGCGCTGTTCGTCCTTCTGATGCTAATTGGGATGATGTATGGCAAATGACTAAAAAGTAGCAGTTACTACGGTTTACAATTTAGCTTATAATTGTAACAATACTTAAAGCTGAGAAATCACTTCAAACTTTAACAGGTTAAACAACAATGGCATTTGAACTCCCATCTTTACCTTACGCCCAAGATGCTCTCGCAGCTTCGGGTATGTCTGCTGAGACCCTATCATTTCATTACGGCAAACACCATGCCGCTTATGTAACCAACCTCAACAACCTGATCAAAGATACCGATCTTGCTGACAAAACCTTAGAAGAAGTCATCAAGATTAGCTACAAAGAAGGCAAAGCTGGAATCTTCAATAACGCTGCTCAAGTTTGGAACCACACTTTCTACTGGAATGGCATTAAGCCTGCTGGTGGTGGTGCTCCTACTGGTGCTTTGTTGGAGGCAATTGATGCTAGCTTTGGTAGCTTGGACAACTTTAAGACCGAATTTAAAAATGCTGGTGCTACTCAATTTGGTAGTGGCTGGACATGGTTGGTTGCTGAAGGCGGTAAGCTGAAAATCACCAAAACTCCTAATGCTGAAAATCCTTTGATCCATGAAGGTCAAGTTCCTTTATTGACGATGGATGTTTGGGAACATGCTTACTATTTGGACTTCCAAAATAGCCGTCCTAACTTCATGGCTAACTTTGTCGAAAAACTAATCAACTGGGATTTCGTAGCTGCTAATTTCGCGGCTGTCTAGTTCTAAAAAGTGCATAGCACTTTTTAATTGTAAAAGAGAAGCCTCGCATCGCGAGGCTTCTCTTTTCTTTGATACCAAAACACAAAATGGCTACGCCATTTTGTGTTTTTAAAACCCTTACAGGGTTTGGTTTTTAATTCACAGAAGTGTTGCCACACTTTTGTGAATTGGTATTAACAGTCCAGTGCCTTGGGCGATCGCCTTTTGCCATCATCAAGCGCGATCGCAAATAGAGCCTTGTAGATGAAACTGAGATCGCTAAATTATTGCAATCAACTTATTCCCAAATCCTCTGTACTGGATAGTTGTCAAATACTACGTCACAGCCTACTATCGCTAAACTTTGGTGTATTGCCTGAGCAATTAACATGCGATCAAAAGGATCTCGATGATGGAGAGGTAAATCTATGTAGATTTCTGTGTCTGCAAAAGCGATCGGTAAAATCTGAATATCTAGTTGTAACAATATCTCTGGTAGATCTTGAAATTCAAACTCTACTTTTAGTTTGCCAATTCCAATTTTAATTGCTATTTCCCAAATGGAAATAATGCTGACGTATGTATGACTAGCTTGTTCAATTTGCTGCTTAATATTTGAGGGTAGCTTGATATCATCATTCAGGAACCAGAGTAGGGTGTGAGTATCTAGAAGCATTTACATATAGTCCTTCATTTCGTCTAATGGTGCATCAAAATCATCAGACATCCAAATTTTTCCTTTTAGTAATCCTGCTTGACGTTTTTTAGGAGATGTTTGAGGGATGGATTTGGAAATGGTTTGAGTATGTTTGTTAATTAGATATTCTGCATAATCTAAAACAGCGATTTTTATATCTTGGGGCATGATGGCGATCGCTTGTAAAAGCTCTGCATCTAGAGAGTCTGGATTACGCGGTTCATTTTTCTTGTCAATGCTTTGCACCATTGATTTTTTTCCTCATCGACAATTGGCTAAGGATATTATAATTGCAAGCTGAGTTGTGGGGGTGAAAGGTTGAGCTTTATAAGCGATCGCCTTTTGTCATTACCGATCGCGATCGCAAATAGAGCCTTACAGATAAAATTGCGATCGCCTCAAAAATCAGAAATTGAGTTAGGTAAAAATTGGCGATCGCGCAATATCTTACAAATCTCGATAGATTTCACGTCGATGTCCTATGCGTCTCAAGTTGATGAATTTACTACTGTCGTCAATATCATACAAAACGCGATAGTCTCCAATTCTCAAGCGAAAGCCCTGTCCTCCCTTCATTTGTAATGAGTTGGCGGGTCTGGGTTCTTCTTGTAACTGCACTATGGACTTTAAAATCCGTTCTTTGAGTTCCTGCGGTAATGCGTTCAGTTGCTTCTGAACTGTTTTTGGTAAGTTAACTTGATAACTCATGATGCTTGCTGTACTTCATTTGCTAGATAATGCTCTAGGGTTATAAAATCACCATTAGCAATTTCTGGGTCTGTTTCTTCAACTGCTTGTTGATATCCTTTCCAGCAGAGAAATTCGTCCATTTCTTCAAGTAACTTTTGATATGCAGTAATATCGAGAATAACTGCTATGCGATCGCCTTGAGCGTTGGTAATGTATTGTTCTTGGAGTTGCAGCATAGGTTTAAGAGCTGATGAATTATCTGTGAGTTGAGATTATTATAAGCGTTACTAGTTGGGGGATCGCCTTTTGTCATCATCAAGCGCGATCGCCTTGATAAATGATAGAATTATCCGAAAGTTTCAGTAGATATCATGGACGATCGCGATCGCACTAATATTCAGGGGTTTTTGGCTAAATGGCAAGGCTCACAGGGAAATGAGCGGGCTAATTATCAAACTTTTTTTGATGATTTGTGTGGGGCGTTGGGGGTGGCGCGTCCGATTCCGAAGGGGACGGTAAAGGGCGATCCATTTTGTTTTGATAAGGAGATTACGGTTTTTCATAAGGATCGGAAAGAGACTTCCAATTTTATTGATTTCCATAAAGAGGGATATTTTTTAATCGAGGCAAAGCAGGGGAGTAATAGCTCTAAGCAAAGTACGCCGAGGCGGGGGACAGATGGCTATTCGAGAATGATGGAGAAGGCTTTCTATCAAGCTCAGAGCTATACATTGTTTTTAGCTAACAAGCCACCGTTTTTGATGACTTGCGATATTGGTTCGCATTTTGAGCTATGGATGAGCTTTAGTGGCAACTATGGCGGCTATGGGGCGAGAGAGGTAATTACGATTGATCGCCTATTGGATGAGAAGGTGTTCGATCGCTTTGTGGCAATTTTTAGTGATCCGCAAAGTCTGAATCCTGAGAAGTATCGGGCGCGGGTGACGCGAGAGGTGGCGGGGACTTTGGCGAAGTTGGCGAAGTGGCTAGAGGAGCAGGGTAAGGAACCGCAGGAGGTGGCGAATTTTTTGATGCGCTGCATTTTTACGATGTTTGCGGAGGATGTGCGGTTGTTGCAGGGGGAGATTTTTACTAAGAATTTAAAGGGGCGTTGGATTCCTGAACCGAGTCGATTTAAGCCTGAAATTGAGAAGCTTTGGAAGAAGATGAATACGGGCGGCGAGTTCGATTTTGATGTGATTCCGCAGTTTAATGGGAGTTTCTTTGCGAATGCGATCGCATTTGATTTGCCGAGGGAACAGCTAGAGGTGTTGTATGAGGCGGCGCAAAAGGATTGGCGTGAGGTGGAGCCTGCGATTTTTGGGACTTTGTTGGAACGGGCTTTAGAGAAAAAAGAGCGCAGTCGTTTGGGGGCGCATTATACGCCGCGATCGTATGTGGAGAGGTTGGTGCGTCCTGTGGTGATGGAACCTTTGCGCGAGGAGTGGCTTTTAGTTGAAACAGAGGTTAATCGGCTTTTGGTGCTGAAGGATGGGCAGGAGGAACCAACGAAGGCGCAAAGAGATAAGGCAGCGGTGGAGATTCGGGCGTTTTTAGAGCGTTTGCAACAGGTGCGGATTCTTGACCCTGCTTGCGGTTCGGGTAATTTCTTGTATGTGACGTTGGATTTAATTAAGACGTTGGAGCAGGAGGTACAGATGCGGCTTTTGGATGTGTTGGGCAAGGTTACCACAGATTTGTTGGAGGAGTTCGATCCGCGTTTGGCGGGACGGAAGCAGGTGAATCCTTCGCAGTTTTTGGGAATTGAGATTAATCCAAGGGCGGCGGCGATCGCGGAGTTAGTAATCTGGATTGGTTATTTGCAGTGGCATTTTAAGCGTTATGGTACTACGCCGCCGCCTGAGCCAATTTTGCAGGATTTCCATAATATCGAGTTTCGGGATGCGGTGTTGGCTTATGATGGGCGGGAGCTTGATGTGGATGCGAAGTCGGGTAAGGTGCGGAGTCGTTGGGGTGGGCGGACGATGCGGCATCCTGTGACGGGTGAGGATGTGCCTGATCCGACGGATCAGGTTCCCATCTATCGCTACGTTAATCCGCGTCCTGCGGTGTGGCAAGAGGCTGATTATATTGTTTCTAATCCTCCTTTTATTGGGAACTCTCGTATGCGTGATGCTTTGGGAGATGGTTATACAACTTCATTACGGCAAGTTTATACAGATGTTCCTGATACTGTTGATCTTGTAATGTATTGGTGGGATAAAGCCGCAGAATTAGTTAGATTAGGCAAGGTAGCTAGGTTTGGATTTATTACGACCAATAGCATTAGTCAAGTTTGGCAAAGAAGAGTTATCGATAAACATCTAAATGCACAAAATCCAATTAGACTAACTCACCTTACGCAGATAGAAAATCCAGAGATTTGATTTAGATAAAAGAGTCTGAGAATGTATACTGAAACAAAGTTTGAACGTAATTGCTTCATCGAAACTAAACCAAGAGTAGCACATAG
>JBIKYZ010000223.1:0-8112 GCA_044354985.1 Pseudanabaena sp.
TCACTATGGCTATTAATGCTATTACTGATGAGGATGCTCTTAATTGGTTTCATCATTGTGGCATCTGCTTTGAGCCTTTTCGGTAGGTTCTTTTGTGGCGGGTTTGATCGGTATTTGCTGTAAATCTGAATTGGAGCATGAAAAATATCACTAAACTCTTTAGGTAGACGCATATCTGTTAATGTCAATTTTACCGTCTAACCATGTAATGACCACCGATGAAAATAGTGATCGCAGTAAGCATCCAAGCCTAACAATAAGTCAAAAAACTAATTTTTTTGAAACACCATCATCTAAGCCTCCTTTAATTTTAATTGTAGATGATGATTCTTTCATGCGAAAAATTTTGGTGCGGTATTTGGAACGCGAAAATTATCGAGTGGTTGAAGCGACTAATGGCATGGAGGCTTTAAAAATTTATCAAGAATTTCACCCAGATATAATTTTACTGGATGCAATGATGCCAGTTCTAGATGGATTTGAATGTTGTTCCCGTCTCCAAAAGCTGCCAAATGGCGATCATACTCCCGTATTAATTATCACTGCCCTTGAAGATCGAGAGTCTGTAGATCGCGCCTATGGGGTAGGAGCTTCGGACTATGTAACTAAGCCAATTCACTGGGCTGTCTTGCGCCAAAGGGTACGACGTTTGCTCGATCAAGCTAATCTTCGCCAACAGCTTGAATCAGCCAATCAACAATTAGCAATTGTTGTCCAAGAATTAAGAAGATTAGTCTCAATTGATGGCTTGACCCAAGTGGCTAATCGTCGCTGTCTAGATGAATATCTGGAGCAAGAATGTAGACGATCGCATAGGGAACAAATTCCGCTTTCATTAGTGTTATGTGACATCGACTTTTTTAAAAACTATAACGATAATTACGGACATCAAGAGGGCGATCGCTGCTTGCAGGAAATCGCCAATGCAATTAGTAAATCCACCAATCGTCCTGCGGATTTAGTCGCTCGGTATGGAGGTGAAGAGTTTGCAATTATTTTGCCGAATACCGATGCCGAAGGAGCTTTGAATGTGGCGATTCGGGCTACAGAAATTGTGCGATCGCTACAATTGCCCCACGCTTGCTCTAAAGTCGCCGATCATGTGACGATTAGCTGCGGGGTTGCAACACTTGTTCCTGCGCATGGGTTTGAAGTGCTCCATTTACTCAAATCAGCTGATCGCGCTCTATATCTTGCTAAAGCTGAAGGTCGAAACTGTGTCAGGCAAAATGCATACGTCCCAGATTAATGAATAACCCCGCCGCGAGCGGACGGGGTATCAAATTCTTTTTTAGCAGAATTTACTCACACCGCAGAGCGGTGGGGTATTTACCCTCTTAGTTCAAATAAATCGTGTAAGGCGGCGCTTCGCGCTGCCTTACGACATAGTAAAATCGCGACGTTCTCGAAAATATGGTACGGTCTTACCTGAATGCTATATGACTAAACTACGGTAATCGCATAATTTTATGGAATGGCATATTACGGACGCACAAAGCCTAGCAATAATCGACAACGAGATTGGTGAACACTCATTTTCACCAGCCGAATATGAAATTGTGCGCCAAGTAATTTATGCAACCGCAGATTTTGAATATAAGAATCTTGTCAGATTTTCTGAACAGTCTCTAGAAGCTGGAGCCACCGCACTCGCTACTCGCACCACAATTATCGTCGATGTGCCAACCGTCCAAGCTGCCATCTTTCCGAAAATCTGTGATACTTTTGCGAATCCCATTTATTGCGGCGTAGAGGCGATCACTCGTCCCCAAAAAGGCAAAACCCAAGCAGCATGGGGGATCGAAACCTTGGCAAAGCGTTATCCCGAAGCAATTTTTGTGATCGGCGAGTCTCAAACAGCGTTAGCCACTCTGGTGGATCTAATCGAGATGGAGGATGTCAAGCCTGCGCTGGTAATTGGCACTCCCGCTGGATTTATTGATACTGATGTGATCAAGTCTCGCTTAAATGATTCATTAATTCCTCATATTCGCGTCGATGGTCGTAAAGGCAATGCGATCGCTGCGGCTGCTATATTCAATTCTCTGGTCAGCCTGGCGTGGCAAGCCTACGGAAATAAATAACATTAAAGTCGTCGCGAAGCGACGACTTTAATATTTCAAGACCAGATAATGCCTGATAGATTTGCCTCCTGTGTTAGCATTCCCTCAGTGGAGGCATCAGCCATTTTAGATTTACTTAAGTTCGCCTTATAGAAATTCACACGAGTTAAGTCAGAGCCTTGAAGATTAGCACTAGTCAAATCAGCTTCGCTGAGATCAGCATCACATAGGCTAGCTCCATACAAACTCGCAAAGGTCAGATCTACCTCAGACAGCATTGCTTTATTCAGATTTGCTCCGTTGAGACTCGCCCGACTGAGATCGGCTCGTTGCAACATAGCTTCATTTAGGTTCGCCCCAAACAACCTTGCATCCCTGAGAATCGCCTCACTTAGATCGGCTCGATTTAGCTTTGCCTTGCCCATATTTGCACCTGTCAGTTTGGCGCGAGGCAATTTTGCTTTGTTCAGAATTGCTCCATATAAATTCACGCCATAAAGTCTGGCATCACTAAGATTTGCTTCGCTAAGATCTGCTTCTCCTAAGTCAGCACCACTAAAATTTGCGCTCACAAGATTGGCTCGATAGAGCTTAGCACCATTAAAGTCTGCCCCATTAAGCTTAGCATTGCTTAAATTTGCACCGTAGAGACTGGATTCACTCAGATTTGCCCCACTAAGGTCGGCATGACTCAAGTCAATCCCATTCATATCAGTTCTGCTGAGATTTACTCCCGCAAAGTTCCGACGACCTGCATGATAGCCATTGATTAATTCGCTTACTTCCACTAAGTTTTCACCATTTTTTAATAAATAATTTCTTCCCTCAAAAGAATAAGCGTTATACCAATTCACAAAAATGTTGTCACACTTTTGTGAATTGGTTAAATTATTGGAATAGGATATGGCGCACAGCCCTATAAGTAGACACGCTTAATTAATTACACATCCAAACCCGTAAGGTTGAGCCCCTGTGGGGCTTAACCTTACGGGTTTGGATGATTTATTCTGCACAGGTACTTATCTTATTCATTGTTTTCGTCCATTTCTGCTTCCATTGCTTCTAAAATCTCTTGTTCTTGTGCAATAAAATCTTCTTCACTGATATCACCAAGATCAAACTTTAGTTGTAAAGTAGTGAGCCTTTTTTGAAGATTTTCGGTTTTTTCTAACTCAGTAGTCGCCCTTTCTTCGATTTGTTCCGCGATCCAGACCAATCCATCAAGGGGGGCTGTCAGTAGTTGCCATATCATTGGGAAATGTACTCCTTAATTTCTGATTGCAGGCTGTCGGATTTTGTAAAACAGCCTCATAAACCAAACCTATGCTAAGTGTTGCCTACCAATATGGGGTACGTCCCCTTTTATTTTCACTTGATCCTGAAGCTGCTCATCATTTCGCGATCGCCACTTGTCACCGAATTAGTGAATCTCCAATTCTGCAAGCAATCGCTAAGTCTACCTTTTACTATAACGATTCGCGGCTATCGCAAACCTTATGGAACCTTAAATTTGAGAATCCCGTTGGCTTAGCAGCAGGTTTTGACAAAAATGCGGAAGCGATCGGCGCATGGGAACATCTGGGATTTGGCTTTGCAGAAGTGGGGACGATTACAGCCCATGCTCAGTCTGGCAATCCACAACCGCGTTTGTTTCGACTGCCCAGCGATCGCGCTGTTTTAAATCGGATGGGGTTTAATAATCGCGGTGCAGCAGCCACAGCGACTGATCTTAAAAATTACTTGCAAGCCCATAAGCTGAGCATTCCCCTTGGCATTAATCTTGGCAAATCCAAAATTACGGAAATCGCCGATGCAAAACTAGACTATGCCGAGAGCTTGCGATCGCTATATGATTTTGGAGATTATTTCGTCGTTAATGTCAGTTCACCAAATACGCCCAATTTGAGGGACTTGCAAGCAACCGATCAACTATGCGCGATTCTTGCAGAACTAAATCCAATTAACACCCAGAAAAAACCGATTTTAGTAAAAATCGCCCCTGACTTGAATGCTACTGACATTGTTGAGGTAGTCAAAGCGAGTCAAGCCTATGGCGTAGCAGGAATTATTGCGACAAACACGACGATTTCTCGTCAAAACTTAACTACTACACATTTGTCCATTACTGGTAAACCTGTCACTGTAGAAGCAGGTGGAATTAGTGGTCAACCTGTACGCGATCGCTCTCTGGAAGTGATCAACCTCATCTGGCAAACAACTCAGGGAAGTTTACCAATCATTGGTGTGGGCGGCATTTTCACCGCAGAAGATGCATGGCAAAAGATTACGGCTGGGGCAGCGATCGTACAGGTTTATACAGGCTTAATCTATGAGGGACCGATGATCGTCAAAAATATATTGAAAGGATTGGTTGCCAAGCTAGAAGCAAATGGCTTAGATAATATTCAACAAGCGATCGGGCTGTCGCATAAATAAAAAAGGCGGCGCTTAGCGCCGCCTTTTTTGTCTAAGTTAGAGCGGCTGCGCCACCAACTACTTCCAAAATTTCTTGAGTAATCGCGGCTTGACGAGCCTTGTTGTACTGCAATGTCAGGGACTTAATCAGGTCACCAGCATTTTCAGTAGCGTTGTTCATTGCTGTCATCCGTGCAGCGAGTTCGCTCGCTACGGATTCTTGCAAAGCTCGGAGAATCTGGTTACTCAGATATAGAGGTAACAAAGCATCAAGGATTTGTTCAGGATTTTGTTCAAAGAGCAATTCCTTTGGCAATTCCTTGACGGTAATTTCCCTTTTTTCGCGCTCGACTTGGAATTTGCCACCACGAGTAATTAGGCGGAAAATTTCATCGTCTTGAGGCTCTAGTCCTTGAGGCTCAAGGGGCAATAGAGTTTGGAGAACAGGACGAGAGCTAATCAGAGATACAAAGCGGGTATAGATCAGCTCTAAGCGATCAATCACACCGCCCAGAAAAGCTGAAGTAATTTCATCGCCGATCGCATTGGCTTCGGCAGCATTAGGAATTTGATTTAAGCTAACGAACTTAGCAGCGATAGGTTGCTCACGACGGGCAAAGTATTGTGCCGCCTTACGTCCGACCAAGATAAAGGTGTAATTAATACCTTGTTCTTTTAGTTCTTTAGCACGGGCTTCAGCACGGCGAATAATGGTTGAGTTATAGCCACCACAAAGACCGCGATCGCCTGAAATTACCAGAAGACCAACGGTTTTGACAGGACGTTTTTCGAGCAAAGGCAGACTAACATCCTCGAAGGAGATGCGCTGCTGGAGACGATATAGGACTTGAGCGAGGCGATCGGCAAAAGGACGCGTGGCAAGAACTTGCTGCTGAGCGCGTCTGACCTTTGCGGCTGCGACAAGACGCATTGCTTCAGTTATCTTGCGAGTATTCTTAACAGTGCCGATGCGATCGCGGATGGATTTGAGGTTAGCCATGAAACTAAATTGCTACTTGCTATTGAATACTATGGAAAATTTGGAATATCACAGAAGACACTTAAGTATCCTAAGTATCTTAATAAAAAATTGCGCCTTCAAACCGCAAACTAATGTATATCCTTGAAATTGATCCCCCCCAGCCCCCCTTAAAAAGGGGGGAGAAGAAATTCTTCCCCCTTTTTAAGGGGGATTGAGGGGGATCTAAACCTTATATTTTTTCGTTAATCCCTTGATATGATCGCCTCTTCACCTTCTTTCAACCCAATTTTCACGATAAATAGCCCAAACCCTGATATTACTGAACCATCAGATGATCTGCTCGAAATTGCAGGGCGTAAGTTCCGATCACGCTTAATGACTGGCTCAGGGAAATATGCCAACTTCGAGGTAATGCGTCAGGCGATCGCCGCCAGTGGTTGCGAGATCGTCACCGTGGCAGTGCGTCGGGTGCAAACTAATGCAGCAGGTCATGAAGGGTTAGCCGAAGCGATCGACTGGAGCAAATATTGGCTATTGCCCAACACAGCAGGCTGTCAAACTGCCGATGAAGCGGTGCGCGTGGCAAGACTGGGGCGCGAGATGGCAAAGATTTTGGGGCAAGAAGATAATAATTTTGTCAAGCTAGAAGTAATTCCCGATCTTAAATATTTGCTGCCCGATCCGCTTGGGACTTGTAAGGCCGCCGAACAACTTGTCAAAGAAGGTTTTGCAGTTTTACCCTACATCAATGCTGATCCAAGGCTTGCGAAAACCCTCGAAGAAATTGGTTGCGTTACCGTGATGCCCCTCGGTTCACCAATTGGCTCAGGTCAAGGCATTAACAATGCTGCGAATATCAGGATTATTATCGAAGAATCGAAAGTGCCTGTAGTTGTCGATGCAGGTATCGGTGTCCCCAGTGAGGCAGCCGCCGCAATGGAAATGGGCGCGACCGCTTTGTTAGTAAATACAGCGATCGCCTGTGCGAATAATCCTGTGGCGATGGGTCGAGCGATGGGAATGGCAACTGAGGCAGGACGCGCCGCTTATCTGTCAGGACGAATTCCAGTCAAAGCATATGCTAGTGCCAGTTCCCCATTAACAGGGCTAGTTTCATAAAACATAGGGTTGCAATGCAACCCTATGTTTTATGGTTTCAAACGTTTTAGTACCTTTGACCATATTCTCTGCGATCGCAGTTTCAGCACTTGCCAATAATCTAAGTCGGGAATATTACTTTGATATAACTGCTTGTGATCAAAAAACTCATTTAGCTCCGTCAAAATCACCTGTAGTCGCATGATGATATTTTCAGGACGATGCTCTTCTAATAATGTTGGTGACAAAGATAACTTTTGATTGGTCTGAATCACTTTGAGAATCCGTTGCATATCAAACTCTTGTGAATATCCTGCAATCTTGTAACAGTTAAAAGCTGGATCTAAATAATCTGATAAGCCATGATTGACACTAGAAAAAACTTGGCAACCACAGGCTAAAGCTTCCATCGGTTGTAGCCCAAATCCTTCGGTAACTCCCTGAACTGCCCAATATTCTGCGGAATCGTAGAGATAAACCTTGGCGCGATTAAATAATCCTTCCAAATCCTCAACATAGCGATCAACTACTTCCACACGACATTGCTTTTGCAAAGCAGGAATTAATTGGTTCATCAAGTAACTAGAAGATTTTCGTGCTTGTACCAGTACATCAATATCGCGATCGCGATGTTGATCTTGAAATTTATTGGAGATTTCATTTGGTAAATAATAAATTAATGAATGCGGCGATCGCTGCCCCCAATATCCGAGCGTATTACGACTGACGGTAATAATTGGCACACTAGCAGGTAAATTAAAGCCATATTCCGCACTATGGGCATGGTAAATCGCATTCAAACGTTTTAGTTTAGGGGCTAACTTGGCAACATCAAACCCCCAACTCATCACAAAAATCACATCATCCAAAGCTCGAAATGTATCGTCCCCTTTCAGTAAGTCATCTAACCATAAATGCCCTTTCTCTCGTTGACGATAGGTGACTACTTCCGCAGGACAAACTTTTTTAACTAATTCCAAGGTTTTTAACTCAGCCCATAATCCGCCGCAAGCGAATTTATTGGTAGTTCCTGGTAGCAAAAAGTATAGTCTTCTCATTTATCAAGTTCAAATATTAGGCTCAAATCCTTGTTAAACAAGTTTAGGGTAAAAGAGATAACCAGCAAAAAACTCCAATGGAGTTTTTTGCCTTTGTGGATTGTGGCTACATCTTTCAGTTATGCAGGCGGAGGCAAAGTTAGTGGTTTTGTTTCAGACTATGTAACGGGCGATTTTGGAGTGTTTCTGAGTTTTGCCGTGATGAGTTTGGCGATCGCCATAGCCCAGTGGTTAGTGATCAGGCAATATATTGGCGGCTTGGGATGGTTATGGACAACCTTAGTAGGCGGTGCGGTGGGCGGATCACTCAGTTCATGGGCGAGTTTTCAATTAGCGGTTACCTATGGTGATGCGGTGGATTTATTAGCAATTTGGCTCATCTAGGTAAATAGGTGGAAGGAGGCATAAGAAGACGACGAAGGAAATCAAAATCAATCCAGCTAAGATTGTATGCCCACTCAAACATGGCTACATATAGATACAAATACTTTTTGCG
>JBIKYZ010000224.1:0-8106 GCA_044354985.1 Pseudanabaena sp.
AACTTAATTCTAAGCTCAATCACTTCGCTCTCAAATCCAAATTATATATCAAGGCTTTGCAGCAATCTCACTTGGAATGGCAGTCTCTGAAACCTTTTTAGGCTTCTGCGTAACATGAGTTAGTATTGCTTGTTCGAGAGATTCTGGAATACCCAAGCATATTGATCAACTCGTCATGTCAGATACTCAAAAAGCAAAAATCTTAGAGGATTTAAGAACTCGATTAGGATTGCCTAAACCTGCTGGCGAATATCTGAAAATTACTCAAGCCGAAGACATCCTAATTAGCGATTTTGATATTAAGATTGATTCAAAAATCGTAAGCTTTCCAATTTGGCGTGTAACCGTTCAAGCGCAAGGGCAGTCTTGGGTTTATCTTGCTTATCATGATGAGTCCATTGCTTTTGATGCAGTCGCCAGTGTCCCAGAAAAGGTTCGCATTGCCTTGGCAAAAAAAATGAGAATTCCATCAGTTAAAGATCCACAGATTAAAGCTGCTGAATTGGTGACAAACATGAGGCAATGTCCAATCAATGCTGGATGCTTAGCAGGATATGAACTAAATTGGCGAATTTTGGCGGCGAATGAAAACAGTGTAAAGATCTATAATTTCGATCAAGAAGGAGCGGACTGGCAGCGCTGGTCAAAAGAGCAGATAAGTAGTAATGGACTTCCTACAAAGGTCAAATCTGCGGTAATGCAAGACGTGATTAACCGATCGCTAATAATTCCAGCAAATTCAAATATTGAGAGTATCAAACCTGTTACTTGGAATGACTGTCGTAGCGCAGGTATTGATTCACCAACGCCCATTCCAAGAGGAACCTGCGCCAATATTAGTTTGTCGGGTTGGCAAATGCGGGTACGCTCTGGTGCTATCCGTTATACTTACTATGTACAATCTAACCTAGCTAATATAGAGGATTTACCTGCACCAGATGGAATGCAGAGTATTCCGCCAACAGTGTTAGAACAGGTCAAGCAAGATATCGCCCAGCGTACAAAAGCTTTAGCTCAAAACATTAGAGTGATGACAGTCTTACCTCAATATTTCGATCGCTGTTTAGATGCTGCTGGAAAAGACTGCCAGAATGGCATAATTGCTGGTTGGCAAGTAATGGCTGTTAGCGACACAGTCAGAGGGGACGGCGCTCAAGCGTCTTGGCTTTACCATACCAGTCTCAATGGGGAACAAATTCGCTTTGTTAAATTAGGACCTTATTTCGCCATCCCAGCATCTGTCACACCAGTGTTGCCAAGATAAAGAACTTGCTTTGCTATAACTGAACCATCATGAAATCACCAATAATTTTAGGTTTAATTTCTCTCCAAATCTTAGGTTACGGATTTGGCGGGATTCACCCTATCTTTGCTGAGGAGATGCGGTTACCTGTTTCAAATTTTTGCCGCAACGAATTTCTGAATGAGAGCAAGCGGCGATGGAATGCGATCGCTAACCCGAAACCTCATGAGGTATGGGTTCAACCTCAGGAAATGTGGGCTCAGATCAGCGCTGAAATTGATGAAGCTCTGAGTCGAAATATTGAGTCACTATCGATCGCTATCCTCAAGCAAACTCATTCATCTCTCCAACATGAATCCCGATGGTTAACTGCGATCGCGCCAGATCGCTTAATTTCGCTAAGCGATCGCATTGTCGCCTTAGCAAAGACAACTGAAAATAGCGTACCTAAGAGCTTAGTCCTGATCAATGCGGCTCAAATCTATCAAAAGAATGGACAGCCAAAGAAAGCTCAACAATCCATTCAATTAGCAATTCAATCATTGGATAACAGTCCAATTTCAGCATTTAATCCAGCCGCTTTTCCAATCGCTTACATGAAACTCGCTGAAGCGGAGATTGCAGTCGGCAATCGAATTTCAGCCGCAAAATATTTCGACATGGCTTTTACCCAAACCATTAAACTAGAAGATCCATTTGCGCGTAATAAATTTCTAGAGGAATTAATTGAATTCTATTTAATAATAGAACAACCCGACAAAGCTTTAGCCGCATGGCAACAACTTCCTAAAGATGATTCTTATGCTATCGATTTGATTAAGATTGCGAGAAGCTACGCCAAACTTAAAAATCTATCTAAAGCAACTCAACTAATCGCTCCAATTCTCGCTGAAATTTATGCCATTAACAATACAGAGCAGAGAGAATCAAAATTGACGGTTTTAATTGTCAGCTATGCTCCTAGTGGTGATTTCCCTCAATTGATCTCGATCATGGCAAATATGCGTAGAGCAAATGCTGCACGCGCGATCGCATGGTTAGCGATCGCTGGCGAAGCACGTAAAGCCAATCAGCCTCAAATCGCCAAACAAGCCCTCACTCAGATGATTGCCGATGGGAAAGCGAGTAATATCCGAGGCAACTTCGATGATCGACAAGATATGCAATGGAGTGCCGAAATGAGAAGTTTATCTGATCATCAAGGCTATACTCCAGAACTGGTGGCATTTATGAAGCAAATTGCCTCTCCAAATTCTTTGCCATTCATTATCGGCGATCTAGTTCAAAATCAAAAATTTGACGCAGCCCAAAAGTTGATCCCAAAGCCAATGATGATGCAAATTGATACTGACGTATCTGATGTGAGCGAATTTTGGCTTGAGAAAATTGCCCTAGAGGCTGCTAAAGCAGGGAAGCCTAATCAGCTGATGCAGAGGATTGCTAGCGAAACTGATTTAAAGCGACTACTGATGTTTGCCGAGGCTTTACAGCAAGGTGGCAATACTAATGAAGCCGATCGCCTATTTAATCTCGCGCAAAGCCAAATAACTGACTCAACATCAATTAGAGATCGTGCTGCGATCGCGTCGGCTCTTTTGCAACAGCCAACATGGGTAAATCAAGCAGAGAAATTTCTTCAGCAAATCCAAGCCCAAATTGCGATGGAGCCAGATTTGACGAAACGAGCTTCATTGCTGCTTAGTATTCAGTCAGAATTTATTAATCGACAATCAGGAATCAATTTGCGATCGCGGTATTTCGATTTAGCTAAACAGCTCAATATTCTTAATCATGTAGACTTTGCCACAACTATGGGTGAGCGGATGCTTAGTCTTCGCGATCCTGTTTCGGCATCTCTTTTTATCGACATTACTGGTAATACGAGCGATAAAAAACTAGAATTCAGTCTTCAGGTGATCGAGATGACTGTGAGCCAAGGAGACAAAATTCGAGCCCGATCGCTACTAAAGCAGCATCTCCCTTCGCTAATTTCAAGTTCTCAAAATTCGGCAAAATATATAGAGAGACTCGCAATGCTTTTAGTACAGGTAGGTGATGTAACAACTGCTCAAGATATCGCTCGCTTGATTAAGCCATCCTCAGAAAGCGATCGCTTATCCGAACGGCTTCGCTGTTATTAAGTGATGTTTGCTTAGGACATAAAACCCAAAATAAAAGTGGCGGCGCGAAGCGCCGCCACTTTTATTTTGGCAGCTATATTTTGGCAAAAGTCTCATCAAGTGAGACTTTTATGACAGAATTTATAAGCACAATGTCAAAAAGTTTTCGTTTAGATAGCCATCATGCTCAAAGCTGGGATTGTCGGACTACCCAATGTGGGGAAGTCTACGTTATTTAATGCCCTAGTTGCCAACGCCAAGGCGGAAGCAGCCAACTTTCCCTTTTGTACGATTGAACCCAACGTTGGCTCGGTGTCCGTCCCTGACGATCGCCTAAACACCCTCGCCGCAGTCGGTAAATCCGCGCAAATCATCGCCACCAGAGTCGAATTTGTCGATATCGCGGGACTGGTCAGAGGAGCAAGCAAAGGCGAAGGACTAGGAAATCAATTTTTAGGAAATATTCGAGTCTGTGATGCGATCGTCCATGTTGTACGTTGTTTTGAAAATGACGACATTATCCATGTTGAGGCTTCGATCGATCCTGCCCGTGATATTGAAATTATCACCCTCGAACTTGCCCTATCCGATTTGTCTCAAGTCGATCGCCGTATTGATCGCACCCGCAAGGCTGCCCGCGCCGATGCCGATGCCAAAATTGAATTAGCAGCCCTTGAGAAAGTCCGCGAGACCCTCGATGCTGGTAAACCTGCGCGTTTAGCTAATCTCACCGATGAAGAGAAAGAAGCGATTTCTGTATTGCAGTTGCTCACTCTCAAACCGACGATTTATGCCGCCAATGTCTCGGAAGATGATCTTGCCACAGGCAATGCTTTTGTCGAGAAGGTAAAGGCGATCGCTGCTGCCGAAAATGCTGAAGTAACAATTGTTTCGGCTCAGGTCGAGTCAGAACTTTTGGAGCTACCAGATGAAGAGCGTCAAGACTTTCTCGAATCTCTCGGAGTCAAAGAGGGCGGCTTAAAATCTTTAATTCGCGCTACCTATCACCTTTTAGGACTCCGCACCTATTTCACGGTTGGGCCAAAAGAAGCGCGTGCATGGACAATTCATGCAGGCATGAAAGCCCCTCAAGCCGCTGGCGTAATTCACTCTGATTTTGAAAAAGCCTTTATTCGCGCAGAAACTGTAGCATTTAAAGACCTTGTGGATTGTGGTTCGATGAGCGCTGCTCGTTCTAAGGGATTACTACGCAGTGAGGGAAAAGAATATGTCGTACAAGAAGGTGATGTGATTTTATTCCTCACCAGTGCCTAAACACTAAACCAAGAACTCAAGTTCTTGACTAAAAGCTCAAGTCCACTGAAGTGGACTAAAGAATGATTTCAACCCAACTTGTTTCAACGGGTCTGAGCTTTTAGCCCGCTCTTGAATGCAGGGAGACTGCTTGAGTGCAAAGAACTGTATGCAAAACAAAAAGACCTAGCCAATGGCTAGGTCTTTTTGTTTCGGAATACTTTAGGATCTTTAGGTCACAGTCAACTGCTGGAAGGATCTCAGGTCTACTAGTAAATTAGGCTAGCAAGCTAGAGATAATTAACTAAATACCTTACAGAACAGCCCCAGCACACAGCTCGGAAACCTGAAGACCCATACGTTTACCGTTACTACTATCTGATTGCATGGGCATCACCTCCTGTTATCTAAATGTTTATTATCAAGTGTGATTCGGCTTGACACCGAAGGTTTATTCAACCTGAGACGTAATATAGCCGACAAATCAGGATTTGACAAGAGCATAAATGAATTTTCAGTACCGTAGGTACTGAAAATTCATTTATACAGCTTTGCGAAAAATGATGATAGTTCTGTTACTATTTCGAGCGATCGCATCAGGAATATTTCCATGCATAATCTGCTGCACAAGCCCCTCACGACTTGCACCTAACATAATTACATCACTTCTTTCTTGATTAGCTAGATCAAGAATCGCATCAGCAATTGATTTAGAACAAATGGGAATCATTCCAACAGAAAAGCGAAGCGATTTATATAAAGAATCTGCATATTTCTCTAGCTGACTTGCCTGATAATTCTCGTCCGCAGGAGCAAAGATCTGACATAGACAGACTTCTGGATAAGCAGAAAGTGTCATCAGTGCAGGGAGTAATAATAATGCACTCTCAGTATTTGGTCCTCCAGCAATGGGTATTAACCAACGATTGAAAGAAATATTTGGCTTCTTGAATTCTTGATTAAATGGATTAACTTTCTGCAAGCGATCGCTAAATTTGACGAGCATTACATCACAATTTGCTTGCCTTACCACAGTATCCACTGTGTCCCCAAATATGCGATCGGGAGATTTCGATTTACCGTACCAGCTGATTAATAACAAATCAATCTGGCGATCGCTAGCTACTTCTAAAATCGTCTGACCCTCATCATGGGCGACACGCACTTGCGAATGGATAGAAACTTTCCTCGTCTTAGCAGCATTAGTCACCTGTTGAAATAGTTCTAAACTAGGATTTAAATCAACAGCTGTTGCTGATGGAGAAAGATGGGGAGAGATAGAAATAATATGCAAACATTCTAATTCGTAGTTTTGTTTTTCTGCGATCGCGAGGGCAATTTCAATCAAATACATCGCAGTTTGAGGATTGCTCAAAGGCAGCAATAATCGACCTTTGCCCGTCGCAGTTCCACGTTGCTGATAAACAAGATAGGAGGATTTAGATATTTGGAAACTGACTCCACGCAATCGCTTTGACTGAGCGCGTAAAATATCGCTACGAGTAATAATACCGACCAGATTATTGCGATCGATTACGGGTAACCGCGAAAGCTTGTAATAGGAGAGTAGATAGAGAACTTGAGAAAGGCTCTCTTCAGGACTCACAGTAATTGGCTTTTGGGTCATGATTTGGCAGATTGCTACAGAGTCCGATATCTTGCTTTCTTGAGCCTTGACTAAATCCATTTGCGTGAGAATACCGACTAGATGCCCATCAGTGACGACAGGAAAGCCACGATGTCGCGATCGCGCAAATGTCTGGATCGCCTCATTGATGATCATGTCACTGTTAAGGGTTTCTACCTGTTGCTGCATCACATCTATGGCTCTCAGCCCATCCCATAATCCATCAGTGACAATTCCTGCTTCAAGATGAATACCTTTCTGTTCCAATAGATGTGTGTACAGAGATCCAGGCGCATATTTTTCTGTGCAGAGATAAGCAACTACGCTAGTAATCATCAATGGCAGAATAATATTAAAATCCCGTGTGATTTCAAACACAATCACAAAGGCGGTAATAGGTACTTTTGCGACTGCGCCAAAGAAAGCTCCCATTCCCGAAAGTGCATAAGTTGCGAGAGTTCCCACACCCAGTAACGAATGCTCTAAAATGCCCACCAGTGAGCCAAGAGCTGATCCTAAGATCAAGCTAGGTACAAATAATCCTCCAGAAGTCTCGGCACTACAGGCAATTAAAGTGAGGATAAATCGCACTACAAAGGTTCCAGCCGTAGCTTGCCAGTCTGATTGTCCCATTGCCAAAAATAGCTGCAAGCCAGTACTGTCGCGAAATTCATTAGGCAACATAGCGATCGCAAGTCCCGACAAACAACCTGCGATCGCAATCCGCCATGCAAATCCAATTTTAAAAAAATTGCGATTCCATTTAATTACAGCGAGTACACTGTGATTAAAGAATGCCGCGAACCATCCTACTAGTAAACCGAGCAATAGAAGAAAAGGAATCTCTTGGGCGGAAAATTGAATTTGAGGAATAACTGAGTTGAGGCTATGCCCAGACAACATCAGAGAAACGACACCACCTATAAACGAAGCGAGAATGGCAGTTCCTAAAGTCAAGCTAGAGACATCATGCAGCAGTTCTTCAATGACAAATAGTACACCTGCAATCGGTGCATTGAATCCTGCGGCGAGTCCTGCGGCGGCTCCTGCGGCGATCAGTTGACGTTGATATTCAGGCGAGGTTGGAATCCATTGGCTTACCTGTCCTGCGATCGCAGCTCCAATTTGCACCGTTGGCCCCTGACGACCAAGCGCTAATCCTGAACCGAGTGCCAAAATCGTACTGGCAATTTTAACAACTGCAACACGCAGATTTAGTGCGATCGGCACATAACCAAGAGCTGCTTTGACTTGAGGAATGCCACTGCCTGAGGCTTCAGGGGCAAATTGCTCAATTAAAAATCCTGAAAGATATCCGCCAGTCAATCCGATTACAGGTAATGCAAACCATGCTGGTAGGTCATTTGCAATTTGAAGTCGCCACCCTCCGATCCAGCCAATCCCCTGTTTCAACATAACAGCAGCTAGTCCAGCCACTACCCCTATCAAACAAGCTTCAAAAATGGCTAGCCGTTTTGGTTTTAGCCATTTGTGCCACGATGATATGCCTGAAGCCATAAAAAGTTACTGAATCTTATTTTAAAACTCATTACAGCGAATATCTAAGTAGTTTAACCGACAATGAGTAGGCGATCGACGAATCTGTCTTGAAGAAAAGTAATATCTCATCTCTATCTAGGAAGAAGCTAAACTAACTCTGGCGTGGCAAACCGCCCTAAAAACAGGACAGTTCCAGTGTACTTATCCTGAATTAGAAAAACAAACGGATGATTAGCCTTTGGACTTTGGACAAGATTGAAGCAAAGAAAGAGCGGGATTAAGCGAAAAGGGATAATGAGAGTTTCAACTTTCAACCGAAAACAAATCATTATCCCTAAACCCATTATGCCAATAATTGTCAC
>JBIKYZ010000225.1:0-8079 GCA_044354985.1 Pseudanabaena sp.
ATAGGGTTTTCACCTATATCATCTGGACAGTTAAGCTATACTCTAGGATTTCTAGCTTCAGTGGTTATGTACGGACTGGTTACCGTGATTCACACTGAACGAATCGCACTCGTTGATGAGTTCCGAGAAGTTATCGGCGATTGCTTTTAGGATGCATCCCGCCGTGAAGACAAATAGTTATGAAGCGATCAGTGAGATCGCAGTTTGGTTTGGATGTGCGAGAGGCGATCGCCATGTTAACGATAATGTAATCTTCTTATCAAAATCTAACGCAAAGATTGGACACATTCCTCATTCTCTTTAGCTTGACGGAGAATCTCATTAATTAAATGCTGATAGCCACTTTCTCCATCTTTAGATTTGAAATACTCAATTAAACTTACATCTAATGAGATAGTAACAGTCTGCTTTTTAGGCATTGTCTTTAGACCGATCCGAAACTTAGCGCGATCTAAATCGGATTGAGTTAATTCAGGGTAGTCATCGCTATTGTTATAAGTTTCTGAAGAAGATAAGTTGCTCATTTTTAGTTGCCTCACGCATAGAAATAATACGGATTTCATCTTCGGTTTCAGTATGAGCAATTACAATTAATTTCATACCCAACATTCCCCTCGTCACCCAGCGTTGCTCTCCATAATTTTCCCGAATGTCCTCAAATGTAAAGGTTGACCCAGCAAAGATTGCTTTCGCTTCAGCAAAATCAAGATTGTGTTTTCTTATGTTTGCTTAACGTTTTGGCTCATGCCAAGTAAATCGCATATAACAGCCTTATTGTACATCCTCTAATTTTATCTCCTTCAAAGACAATCACTTTTAACTGACGTTACGTGGAACCCTCATCCCCCAACCCCTTCTCCCGTAGGAGAAGGGGAGCACACCCATATTTTCTTGTTCCCCTCTCCTGCGGGAGAGGGGCTAGGGGTGAGGGCTTTACCATCTTCCACGTAACACCAATTTTAATTTTGATATTAGGCGATCGCAAAGACAAATAGTTATTAAGCGATCAGCGCGATCATTGTTTCTTTATGATGGGAATCGTGGGCAATGCGTCATTATCAGGAAAGGGAAACTCGACTGTACTAGGCACGAGTAGATGCCCCTTGTTCATCCTGAATCATCCGCATCAGAATGTTTGCAGCTTCTATTGCGTCATAGGGCGACCAAAATGGAATAGAGATGGTTGGTTGTGATGCCAAGAGAACTAGCCGCCGCTGATTTGGGGCGTTAGTCTGTCTACATCCAAATCAGGAGGCTCGTTGCATAAAGTCACTGGTGAATGTCTCGCGGTAGAATGAATTAATCGCATTTTGCTAGGCTCTATATATGGTGTTACCTGAAGACCTTGCAGATTTAAGTCATTATTCTTAGCTGCTCTAGGGATTAAAAAAATGTTTTTAAAGCAATACAACGAATTACGTCGCGTTGGAAAGCGTCTTAGTGAAGAAATCCCAGAGACCTATGGTTTAAAGGAAAGCTTGCCTGAAATTATTCGAGTTTTGGGTATTGGGCAAGGCAAGCAGCTCATTTTGGAAAATGAAGAAGAAATTAACTTTATGATTGATTTCTATCTACATGAGTTCTTGTCAAATGGTCGGACTATGTTGGAGCGCTATAGGGCTGATCGCTCTGATTTAAAACCGATGGAGATCACTTATCTAGACGCAGCTAAGAATTCATACACCTCATTGTTTAAGGTAACCGACGTAAACCCAACTGAAAGTAGTTTGACAGTTATTGATTTACTCAGTTCATCAGATCAACCTTTGTCAGTCATCAATGTCAATCTCAGTAAAACTGGAAAACCTGGCTATGTGATTTTTAGTCGCCTATTACCTAACGGACAATTCAATTGCTTTTCAGGGATGTATGCAGTATTTAATGAAGGTAACGATCGCGTACTCCTTAAACGCTACAAAGTGATGAAAAGACGCATCAAGTCAGATCGTGAATCGGTACAACGGTTTGTAGCCTGTTTTAAGATAAACCGAGTCTTAGGGATAGCGCTCATATCTCGGTGAACAGCCAAAAGACCAAATGCTAGACTCAAACCCTCTAGTGCAACAGCAGGATGACACTGTGTTGGATCGGCAGGGCTAGTCTTCGACTAGAAATAGCTGCACATCGCGGTATATTAAGCTAAATATACGTTAGTCCTATGCTAGAACCTTTGCATTATTGGATTGTTAATGTTCGGATTCCGAATTGTTTTATCGATAGTGAAATTATTGGGCAAAATCTAGAAGCTCACCTCTCGCCGACATTGCAGCGCGATCGCCTATTTCCTTGCCATCTCGAAATCCGTAATGGTCAAATAGCGAAAATTTTACCGAGTTATCGGATTTCAGAAATTCCTACAGAAAGTTTACCAATCATCGATGGCAAACAGGGGATCATGATTCCTTGCTTTGCTGACTTACATACTCATCTTGACAAAGGTCATATTTGGGAACGTAATCCGAATTTAGATGGCACATTTCAAGGTGCACTCACAGGCATTTATCGCGATTGCACAGAGCAAGGCAATTGGAACTATGACGACCTCTATCGCCGCATGGAATTTGGATTAAAGTGCAGTTATGCCCACGGTACAAAAGCAATAAGGACTCATCTAGATTGCCCACCGCATCAAGTGGAGACTACATTTAAAGTATTTAAAGAACTGCGGGAAAAATGGAAGGGGAAAATCACCCTTCAAGCTGTGTCACTAGTGCAGCTACCTTATTTCTCAACTCACGAAGGTGAGCTATTTGCCGATGCGATCGCTGATTTAGGTGGCATTATTGGCGGCATTGCCCATATGGTCACAGGACTAGATCAATACTTAGATCGGATTTTTATCTTAGCTGCCGAACGCAATCTCAGTGCTGATTTCCATGCAGATGAGAATAACGATCCGCAATCGCGCACATTGCATTATATTGCCGAAGCTAGTTTACGCAATAATTTTAGCTCGCAAGTAGTCTGCGGTCATTGCTGTAGTTTGGCAGTACAAGATGAAGATATCGCCAATACGACGATCTCCCTTGTTAAAGAAGCAAATATTGGCATCGTTAGTTTACCCATGTGCAATTTGTATTTACAAGATCGGGTTGCGGAGCGAACACCTCGCTGGCGAGGTGTTACCTTAGTTCGTGAGCTAGATGCAGCCGATGTCTGTGTAGCACTATCCAGCGACAATTGCCGTGATCCTTTCTATGGGTTTGGGGATCATGATTTATTAGAAGTTTTCAGCATGGGGACAAAGATTTCGCATTTAGATACTCCCTATGACAACTGGATCGAGGCAGTAACCTCGCGCCCTGCACAACTGATGGGCTTACCCAATGTTGGTAAAATTGGAATTGGACAGGCTGCCGATTTAGTTCTATTTAAGGCGCGTAGCTATAATGAGTTGTTATCAAGACCTCAAAGCGATCGCACTGTGTTTAGAAATGGTATGGCGATCGATACGACTTTACCCGATTATGCAGAGCTTGATGATTTGATCTAGTCGGCGCTTTTCGCCGATGACGCTAACGATAAATTAAAAACCATGAAAGATCTCACTAGTAGCCAATTTAACTACCGTCTATCGATCCCAGAGCCAGAAAATCATCTGTTAGAGGTCGAACTAGCGATCGCTAATTGGCAAGATGAATTTATCGATCTGAAGATGCCAGTCTGGACACCTGGTTCCTATTTGGTGCGTGAATATGCCAAACATTTGCAAGACTTTGAGGCGGCAAATGAAACGGGGCAACCTCTGTCATGGCAAAAAATCAGTAAAAATCACTGGCAGATAAAATGTGGAAGCAATAATTCGATTATTAAAATTCGTTATCGCATCTTCTGCAATGAACTGACCGTGCGTACCAATCATATCGATCGCACCCATGCCTTTTTAACGGGTGCAGCAGTATTTATGTATGTTCCTGAATATCAGCAGCAGCCTTATACTGTCGAGATTGGCGAAATCAAAGAGAATTGGCAAATTGCAACGCCTTTACCCAAAGTTGAGAATGCAGAGAATAATCTTTTCTATGCCAAGGATTTTGACACTTTAGTTGATAGTCCCTTCGAGATTGGAATTCATAATCGCTATGAATTTACCGTTCAGGACAAACCCCATAGCTTTGTGGTGTGGGGCGAGCATAATGCGGATATGCAGCGCATTGTCAAAGATACGGCTGAGATCGTCGCCGTGGAAGCGGAGATGTTTGGCGGGTTGCCTTACGATCGCTATGACTTTATCCTCCATACTAGTAACGGATTTGGAGGATTAGAGCATAAAAACAGCACAGTTCTTCTCTACAACAGATTAGGATTTCGCAAAGAAGAGAGCTATCTCCAATTTATGAATCTATTTGCCCATGAGTTTTTTCATACTTGGAATGTAAAACGGATTCGCCCCAAGGCGTTGGAAAAATTTGATTATGACCAAGAAAACTACACTAGTTCGCTTTGGTTTAGTGAAGGAACTACTAGTTACTATGACCAGATTTTTCCACTTCGGGCTGGACTCTATGATGCAAAGCACTATCTCAAACTAGTAAGTAAGGCGATTACTCGTCTGCAAACGACCTTTGGGCGTAATGTCCAATCTCTCTATGAGTCTAGCTTTGATACATGGATCAAGCTCTATCGCCCCGATCCAAACACTCATAACAACCAGATTTCCTACTATCTCAAAGGGGAAATGGTATCGATGCTGCTGGATTTACTAATTCGTGTTAAAACTAATAACCTGCGATCGCTCGATCGAGTCATGCAGATTATGTGGGAACGTTTTGGCAAAGATGAGGTTGGCTTTAGTGAAGCTGATCTGCATGAAGTAATCGAGACTGTGGCAGGTTTTGACCTATCAACATTCTGGAATGATTATCTCTATGGCAATAAAGAACTAGACTATAACTACTATCTTGAACCCTTTGGTGTCGAATTACGAACCTCGCGTCAAGATATACCATTTATGGGGCTATCTCTCAAATCGAAGAATGGAATTCCTGAAGTTGAGAAAGTCGAGTTTGGCTCACCTGCTCAAAAAGCTGGCATCAGTACAGGTGACATGGTAATCGCGATCGCAGGAATTCGCGTCACCGCCGAAAGCTTTAATGAGCGCCTGCGAGATTTTGCGGCTGGTGATGCGATCTCGGTGACCATCTTTCATCAGGACTTATTACATACGGTAGAAGTGACTTTACAAGAGCCAGTCTGTAATCAATTTGAACTAGTCCAAATTGATAATGCGTCACCAAACCAAGAGCTAAACCTTAGATTATGGCTCAGTATCTAGGGCTATCGCCAATCCTAACGATAAAAAATTTAAAAGGTGTTGCTTCGCAACACCTTTTAAATTTTTTATCGTTAGATCTGATTTGGTCTAGTTATTCCTTGCGCCCTTAATAAAGTCTCGATTTCCTCTGCAGGTAGTGCCTTGTAATAAAAATAACCTTGAATCTGATCGCAGCCTAGCGATCGCAACACATCAACTTGCTCTTGAGTCTCGACACCTTCAGCAATTACATTTAGATCTAGGCTATGGGACAAACTAATAATCGAAGCCACAATTGCGCGATCGTGGGCATTGTGAGCAATATATTCAATAAAAATGCGGTCTATCTTCAGCGTATCAATTGGCAAATTCTTCAGATAGCTCAAAGCTGAGTAACCAGTGCCAAAATCATCGATTGACAACTGAATCCCCATCTGCCGGAATTCATTTAACAAGACAATCTTCTCTTCAACATTATCCATCATGATTCCTTCGGTAATTTCTAACTCTAGGAAATGAGGATCAAGATTTGTCTCTTCGAGAATTTGCTGTAAACAAGATAGAAAATCTTTTTGTTGAAGTTGCTTAATCGATAAATTCACGCCAATCTGAATCGGAGGCAATCCCATATTTAACCATGCGATCGCCTGTAAACAGGTTTGCCGTAACACCCAAGTCCCAATCGCCGTGATTAGTCCTGTTTCCTCAGCTAAAGGAATAAATTGGCTTGGTGGAATTGAACCTAAAGAAACATGTTTCCATCGTAGCAAGACTTCTAATCCAACAATTTTACCTGTGATTAAATCGATTTGAGGTTGGTAGTATGTCAGCAGTTCATTGTTTTCTAGCGCTCTTCGCAGATTGTTTTCCATGGATAATCGTTGAAAACTTTGCTCTTGCATATTCGGAACATAAAACTGAAAGCTATTCTGCCCTTCTGCTTTAGCCCGATACATTGCCATATCTGCATTCCGAATTAGTGCATCGACTTCAGTATTATGAGATGGATAAATACTTGCACCAATACAGGTTGTGATATGAAGTTCATGTCCATCACAATTAAAAGGTAAAGTCAAAGCTTGAATCATAGCTTCAGCAATTTGGACAACGGCATCAGCACAATTGATATCCTTAGCGACGATCGCAAACTCATCTGCCCCCCAACGCACCATTACATCTCCCTGTTTGAGCAAACTTTTTAAGCGATCGCTCACAGCCTTTAGTAATAGATCACCAACGTTATGCCCTAGAGAATCATTAATTAACTTAAATCGATCAATATCTAGAAATAAAACGGCAAATAGCTTTTCTTTATCTTCTAATTTTTCGATTACTTCAACTAGATGCTCATGTAAATATTTTCGATTTGGTAGTCCTGTCAATGCATCGTGATGAATTTGATAGGAGATTATCGCTTCTGCTTGCTTTTGATTTGTAACATCAGCTATATGCAGCCGAATTACTTCATTCCAAGTCATGAAATGGATAATTTCTTCAAATACCTTGTCATTAATTGATACCTCTCGTATAAAAAATTTACGAGCAGGATTGACTAATGGCAACAATTGAACCAACAGCTCTTGAAGCAGAGGATGATTGATTCTCATCTCTTCAAGATTAGGGAATTGAGATAACGCCGCAGGATTAAGGTATAAGATTTTGCCAACGAGATTTAGCTCTATGATTGGCTGTGGGTTTAGCTCTGGTGAAGCAATGAATTGGTTAATAGTTTTATGGACATGCGCAGATAAATCTTGTTCGGGAATAGCCTGTAATGGAGAAAATCGAAAAGGCTTGGTCTCTTCAAAAGACTGGTTATTTAACTTAGGATAGCTGCTTTCAGAAGTCTGATTTTGAGAGCTATTAATTTTGGGTATATTGGTAATTGCACTGATCACCTGATATACAGCCTTAGTATCTTTGCTAAAGAGAATTTCATCACCATGCGACAATATATGCGAAAATCGCTTTTTGCCGTTAATTAAAATTCCATTTGTGCTGCGCCTACCTTCCGCACTGCCATCAATTATTCGGAAGAAACAAGAAGATTTCTTTGAAGCTACCGCTAACAAAGTTGCATGTTGTCGAGATACGAGATTAGAACGCAGAATTATCGAATTCCCCAAGCTGCGTCCTAGAGAATAAGTCATATTATTCAAGAGAAAATTACGAAACCCTTGTGGATCTTCAACCGTAAGTACGTGATGAAGCATCTCTTTGATCGCAAGAGTAGATGACTCTTCTGGTCTCACCTGAATAATGTCCCTTTAAAACGAGCTTTGGAAAGATTTTACGATTATATAAACTATTAGATCCTTGTTAAAAGTAGCACTAAGCGATGGCTTTAACAAAAGTTCGTGATTCCCTTGCTCGAAAACCGATGTAAGCACCTGATTTCTGGGCTAAGGATTTCTTTTACTTTCGACAATTTTTAGCTTTATAGGAATCCTAAATGGTTTGAGAGAGATTGCTCTCGAAGAGCAGCAATTTTCCTTATAAAAATCAGTTTTTTGAAATCCCACCTTAGGTGGGATTTCAAAAAACCAATTTTAGTGTTTCCAGCACCTTTGGCGCTGGAAACACTAAAATTGGTTTCATAATTAGAATTGCTGCTCGAAGAGTTACTTTCTCTCAAATCATTTAATATCACAGATGAATTAGGATTGCTATTTAATCTTAATTATATAAATTTATTAGGAGCTCACCTTACGCAGATAGAAAATCCAGAGATTTGATTTAGATAAAAGAGTCTGAGAATGTATACTGAAACAAAGTTTGAACGTAATTGCTTCATCGAAACTAAACCAAGAGTAGCACATAGGAAA
>JBIKYZ010000226.1:0-8074 GCA_044354985.1 Pseudanabaena sp.
TATCTGTTGAGCATTTGAGTCGGAAAATTATCGCTTTTATCAACTATTTTAATGAACTTTTATCCAAACCTTTTAAATGGAAGTTCCGTGGTTAGTGTCTTGTTACTTCAGCCAGCCTGTACTAGTCCCAAAGACATCGAAATCGGCATAGGTGAAAGCATGTGATAGGCATCTAACTCACCTGCGATCGCAGAGTCGCGAATTGCCGCCCAGCTAGGCATCTTCACTAGTTCAACCTTCAGACCATACTTAGTATAAAAGCCCAATGGCTCCGACATAATAATCGGGGTGGCGCAAGTAATCGGTAAGAAGCCAACTTTTAAATTGGTTTTCTCCACTCCCGCAGGTGGTGTATTGGGAGTATTGGTAGTTGCCTTAGAGGGAGTCTCAGGAGGAGGAGCAGAAGGACATCCTGTGAGCGTTACCACGGCGGCGGCGGCGGCTACTTTAATTAGAAATTCGCGCCGACGGAAGGTGCTAGATTGCAATGTATCAGTAAAGAACTCTTGTGCTTGGGGACCAAAGGCTGCATTAAAGGCTTCCTCAACACCGCCAGCCATCTTGATGAGGTCATAGCAAATCCGCTTTTGACTCTCAGAAGCATGGGATAATGAACCCTGTTCCAAAAGTTGCCATAGGTCTGCTTTCATGGCGTTGGTTTCCCATGACTGCGCCATCAATTGAGCGCGATCGGAGTAGTGACCCATCCGCATCAGGTCATTCACTAATTCCACAGGATCGGTCGGCATTCCTTCCATGACGCTCTGATGCTGATCAGCGTTATGATCTGCGCCACAAGGACAAGCATTCCATAAATTATTGTTTATTTGAGCGACAGAGTAATCAGAAGTTTGAGCAGAGATTGAGTTATTTCCTATCGCTGAAGCGACCATCTGTTCTATCAGGTGAGATGTCATGATTGGTTATTGTTTGTATTTTAGAGAATAATTCTTAATTTAATGAATGCAGTTCAATTAGCCATAAATAGCTAAAGATAAATTTAACTATCAGTACTTTAGCAACTTATTTGCAATTAAATCGGTATAGACATATACGAAAAGTATTGCATTATTAATATTTAGATGATTTAGAGATCATTTTTTATGCTGATTATAAATTAGATTCTTAATACTAGAAAATCAATAAAATTCACAAATACATAAATTAAATATAGATCCTAAATAAATCACGAGAACATAAGAATAATAATATTGGTAATTACTATGGTCTTGATAGAAGTAGGTTGTTAGAATAAAAAAGTAGGATGCGTTAGCGATAGCGTAACGCATCATTTCCAAACAATTGATGCGTTACGCTATCGCTAACGCATCCTACAAACTATAAACAATTAAGCCTTCCTATTTATAGATTATTTCTTGGTTTTTAAATCTAATTTATACCAACTAGTTGATAATTTTTTCTCAGCAGAAACAAACAAAATTTTATTTTTAAAATAAAATTTTGTTGAGCTTTTAGACAATGATTTAGCCTTTTGAATTTTAGCTATATTAGTCTTATAAAAACTAGCAATTTTTAACTAAGACATACTTGCTAATACTTTGCGTAAATGTTTAAGAGCAGGTGTCACCATAGCAACGAAATATGATTCGCGTAAACGGCGATCGTACACACTGCCATGCACATAGCCGATCGCACCTGCATGGAGCATTAAAGATTGCGAAGCTCGAAGTGATAGCTCTGAAGCAGTTGCTCTTGATTGAATCACTTCCCGCAAAATTTCCTTACTGACAATTTCGTGACCATGCCCGATCGCTTCAGCTAAACGATAGGATTTTAAGCGCAGAGTTTCGAGTTCACATTCCATTTCATCAGGACGATCATCGAGGTATTGATTGACATGTTGCTTAGTTCTATCAATCCTTCGCATTAAATCAATACAATTTTGGGTCAAACCTAAGCCCATCCCCACTTGCATTAGGATAAATCCTGCTTTGATATATTCCACATAGCGATCGCATGGAGCCGCTAACACCCAATCATGACTGATAAAAGCATTACGAAACAGACATCTAAAGGTATTCGTCCCTTCAAGAGCAATAAAATGCACATCTTGCTTTAGTTCTAACCCTTGCATTCCACCCTGTGCGATCGCCATCAGATAGTTATCAGTTCCTTCTATTTGAGCAGATATCCCAAATAAATGCTGATCGCCTATATTAGAAACCCAAGGCAATGTGCCATTGAGAATATAACCACCTTCGCAAGGCGTAGCAATGATTTTAATCTTCTCAATGCCTGCAAAGTGTTTCATCGGATTCGATAAACCCGTACCTGACAAAAGCTTGCCCGTTGCAACTTGCGGTAAGATTTGTTCTTTTAGAAAAGGATTATCAGTATTTTGTAAATACCAAGAGCAAGCATTGTGACACCAAGTCATAAACCCTGTACTCAGGCAAGTTTCCGAAACTATTTCGATCGCCTTTAATGCGGGTAATACGCCACGCCCCGTACCACCATATTCCGTACTAACACCTTGACCATATGCACCTAGACTGCCAATATCGCGCAAAAATTCTTCTGGATAAATCCCTTTTAGATCAATGTTAGTAACATCAGGTGCTAATTTTTGAGTGATCGCCTCTTTTAAACTTTGCATTAATGCTGCGTCAGTGAGCAGTTTTTCTTGAGGTTGCTTGATTATGGTGTCACTAACCTGCATTGATTCTTCCCTTTTCGTAAACTTTTAGTGTTTTTTGATTAAGCCCAAATATGCCGCGCTAAGCGCGGCATACCTTTCATTTTATGCTAACGAAACTTCCATATCCACAGGATTACGGAAAGTATTTGCAACTGGCGACCAGTAATTTGCATGTTCTAGAAGTTCAGCAAGTTCTTCCTTAGTCGCATCGGACTCGATATCCACTTTCACGCGCACAGCACTAATGCCTAAACGCTTCTTAGATAGATCTCCAATACCCCAAACACCTGTGATGTTAATATCGCCTTCGAGATATAACTCTAATTTGGAAAGCGTAATTCCACGCATGATTGCGTTAGCATGAATGCCCACGGACAGGCAAGAGCCTAGACAAGCCAGTAAAGCTTCGGAAGGGTTAGGAGCGGTATCTTGTCCAAGCAAGGTTGGTGGTTCGTCAATGACATGCTCAGGTAGATCTCGCACATAGGTTAGGTTGCGAAATTGTCCTTCACAGACAGTTTTGACTTTCAATGTGCCGATGACATTGGGGTTAGCTTGTGCTTTCGCAGCCAAGGCTACCAATCCATCTTTGCTAACAGGACGCAAGGGAGTAGTTACGGAGGCAGTCACAGTTGTAGTCATGGTTTCAAATATTTAATGTTTATTGCTTAAATAAATAGAACGATCTATACAATTAAATACTATACAACCTCCCGCAATTTCCGTATCACATATTACATATGTTGCAAAGAAAGTTTTGCTCACAATAAGATAAGTGGCGGCGCAAAGCGCCGCCACTTATCTTATTGGGTTTTGATTTGCTTTATAGTACCAAATCAAAAAAGGAGATGAGGTGCAAAGCACCTCATCTCCTTTTTTGATTTGTCGATGGAGATCGATATAATATTCAAAAATATATTGAATTAATCCATGTCGATCGCATTTAGTAAATATCACGGCTTAGGTAACGATTTTATCCTGATCGATAACCGTCACAGTGCCGAACCAATTCTCACCTCTGAGCAGGCTGTCAAATGGTGCGATCGCAATTTTGGTATTGGCGCAGATGGAGTCATTTTTCTGCTGACTGAAGCTAATGGAGAGCATCGGATGCGGATTTTTAACTCCGATGGTTCTGAGCCAGAAATGTGCGGCAATGGAATTCGTTGCCTAGCTAAATTTATGCAGGACTTGAATATTCCGACTACTGACAGCAAGTATCAGATTCAAACTGGTGCAGGTTTGATCGTGCCACAAATGGATGTAGATGGACAGGTAACTGTGGACATGGGCAAGCCATTTTTGACCGCAGCCGAGATCCCAACAACTTTAAGAGACAGCGATCACAAGGTTATCAATGTTCCACTGGAAGTTGGCGGCAACACTTGGAATGTGACGACAGTGAGCATGGGTAATCCCCACTGTATGACCTTTGTTGATGATGTTGATACAATTCCTCTAGCAGAAATTGGCATTCTCTTTGAACATCATCCTGTCTTCCCTAAACGCACAAACACAGAATTTGTGGAAGTAGTTAATCGCGGCTATGTGAAAATGCGTGTATGGGAACGCGGCGCAGGGGCAACTCTGGCTTGTGGGACGGGTGCGTGTGCGACAGTTGTAGCTGGTGTTTTAAATGATCTTTGCGATCGCACCTGTACGGTAAATCTACCTGGAGGCAATCTCAAAATCCAGTGGTCAGAAGAAAACGATCGCATTTTGATGACTGGCCCCGCAACTCTTGTATTTACAGGCTCAGCAAAGAACGAATTGTAAATTAGCTGCGGCTATTGCGACGCTTTGCGTCACAATTTTGAAAGTGTTGCAAAGCAACACTTTCAAAAAATTTCTTGGTTTGGGTTTGAGCGCAAAGTGATGTTAATACAAAAAAACTAGAGGTTTTTAAAATGAACGAAACCATATTTAGCAAAATTATTAAGCGAGAAATTCCTGCAAGCATTCTCTATGAAGATGATCTTGCCCTTGCATTCCGAGATGTCCATCCTCAAGCGCCAGTACATTTTCTGGTCATTCCTAAAAAGCCCATTGTCAAGCTTTCAGAAGCAACAATTGAGGATCAAGCATTGCTAGGACATTTACTACTTGTAGCTAGTAAAGTCGCTGCTCAAGAAGGCTTAACAGGTTTTCGTTTAGTTACCAATAATGGTGAAGAGGCAGGGCAAACCGTTTTCCATTTACATATTCATGTATTAGGCGATCGCTCCTTTACTTGGCCCCCTGGATAATGGAAAAGAGACGGTGCTTGCGCCGTCTCTTTTTATGGTTTGTAATTTTGCCCGATCGCAATTTCGTAGGTTTTCAAATACAATCCAAATCTAGTGATCGCCACATTACTAATAGGAGTAACCTGATCAAAATGGGCGATCGCTTCATCGGTAAGGGGATACCATTGATCAGAAATCAAGATGGCATTTTTACCATTCTGTTGTGCTGCATTCTCTAGGTTCCAAATTGTAAATTGACTAATACGCTTAGATATAGCAGTCACATCAGGATTTCCCATTTCATAGGCAAGTGCTGCTGCCGATCGATAGTCAGAGGTAATTAACAAAGGCTTTTCTGGTAAAGTATTGCTGACTTTCTGTACTTCGGCAGCCACCTCCTGCCATCCATAAATCATCCTGCCATCTTGATCGCCATCCTTCCCAAATATGGCACTCACTGGGAACATACAGGAATTCCACACAAATAAAATTGCGAATAATATTCCAAAGACTTCTGCTCCATAAAAAATTTGCAGATTTTCTCCACCTCTCCCAGAGGAAGAGGTGGCTGGAGAGTGAGGGAAATATGCTAATGGCAACAAGGGAAATAGCAATAAATAAGCATGAATATTCCAATAATAGAGCGCTGTAGAAAATAGCGACACTACCATCAATAAACCTGTAGAAGTGATAAATGTCCAAAACGCCACTCTTTTGTATAGCCCATTTGCCTTGCAAAAACCTCGCCACAACAACCGTGCTAAAAATGGCGAAAGCATTAATAATGAAATCCCAATAAAGCCCAGTGGTTCTAGCAATCGCATAATTATAGAGCCACTATCGACACTGCGATTTGCATAGAAACGGAAGGATACAAAATTATTGCTGTAGTTCCAATAAAATACGGGTAAAAAAGCGATCGCACTAATACCAACACATAACCACAAGCGGATATCTTTAAATAATCTTCTTAATTGTGAATCTGTAGCGATCGCTGCTAATAAACCCAATGTCATAAACAGCGCATTGTATTTAGTGATATGGGCTAGAGAGAGGGCGATCACACTGCCATATAGTCGCCAGCTTGATCCTTTGCCATTGATTAAATATTCATCGAGAAAGCGAACACATAGATATGCACCAACGAGGCTAAGAGCGATCGCTAAATGGTCATGCCATGCCAAGGAAAGCATCATGTTATATAACGGTGAAGCCATGACTGCGAGAACCACCCACCAAATATAACGACTGGCTCTTTCTTGATAAAGATATTGGAGAATGCAGTAATAGGTATAAAAGAAGATGCTGCTAGTAACGAGATTTAGCGATCGCAATGTTAGGAGAGATTTGCCAAACCATGCAGTTATCCATCCCTGTAACCATGCCTGCAACGGTGGATGATCATAGTAGGAAAAGTCTAAATGCTGCCCCCATAGCCAATAGTAAGCTTCATCAGGATTTGGTGGAGCAAATAACCAAAAGATGCATCGCAATCCAATCAATAACAGCAAAAATATTGGTAGATAAAAGCTCATTAGTCTTTAGCGGCTTTACTTTGATAACTGATAGGTTTATATCTCCGACTTTTTTTGTGCGAGCAAGGATAGTTTGTGCATTTACAGAAAAAGTCGGAGATCTTGGCTACCTGCTAATTGCGCTTGTTTACTCACCAACTTACTTGATAAATTTTGCGTCAAGGGGAGGTCGATCGCGTTTAGCTTGGCGCGAGTTTTTAGATTTCATATTTGGGCGATCGCCATAGGGAACGGTATCAGGATCGTCATCTTCATATTCTTCCTCTTCATCATCATCTTCATACTCCTCTTCCTCTTCGTCAAATTCATCTTCATCCTCAACAAATTCTTCTTTGTACTGGGATTGAGTGGCTTTGACCTGTTCTTGCTTCTCTTGAACAGAGCCAGAGGCAATCACCGCTCGACGAATTAAGAGATTATGCCGCCAAGAAGCGATCGCATTAATCACAAATGCTAGAAAACCGCCACCAACAAATGCAGCTAACATGGCAACACTCAGGGGAATCGCGATCGTCTTTTGACCTAAAAAGAAAATCTGTACCGCAGGTTGTAAATTTTGGACAAAGATAGCTGCAAGTAGGGTGATCATAATCCCTAAAACCACAAGTTGCGTGATGGCGATCGCACCTGAAGATTTCTTGTTAACAGCATTTGCGGTTTGAGAAAAACGCGATCTCGTCATAGTTCAGCATCTCCTGTGACCATATTAGAAGGCATTCTACCCTGCCAGCGCTGGATTAAATCTGCATCAATATCCAGTTGATCGAGCGCTCTAGCAATCACAAAATCTACCAAATCATTGATCGACTGAGGGTTGTGATACCAAGCAGGAATCGCTGGGACAATTCTCGCCCCAGCTTCCGCTAAAGCAGTAAGATTTCGCAAATGGATCAAACTTAAGGGTGTTTCACGCGGTACGATTACCAATCTTCGTCCTTCTTTGAGATGAACATCCGCAGCCCGCTCTAACAAATCAGAACTTAATCCATGAGCAATCTTCGCCACCGTTGCCATACTGCAAGGAATTACCAGCATTCCCAATGTCCGAAATGAACCACTCGCGATCGTCGCCCCCACATCGGCAAATTGATGACAAGTTAGTTTGCCATCATGTGTTTCACTGCGATCGCGCCAAAACTGTTCTTGCGATCGCAGATTACTCGGCATAGCAACATTATTTTCCGATTGCCACACCATCATCGCCGCCTTAGAAGCCACCAGATCGACGTTGTAATGATTATTTAATAAAAATTTGAGCGATCGCACAGCATAAATCATGCCAGATGCCCCAGAAACCCCTAATACAATCGCCTTTTTAATCTCTTTGTTATTTTGCATTCAATATCTAAATTCAGCATTTAATTCAGCACATTAGCTCAATCATAGCTCTGTTTGTTAAGCTTAAAGTTATATAGCTTTGCCAGTCCATCAAAGAAGAAAGCGGCGGTGCTTTGCACCACTACTCATTTAGGTTCAATACAGACGGCAGCTATAGCAAATTAGCCTCACAAAAAATAAGGCGTGATTAAGCATTGGACTTTGGACAAGATTGAAGCAAAGAAAGAGCGGGATTAAGCGAAAAGGGATAATGAGAGTTTCAACTTTCAACCGAAAACAAATCATTATCCCTAAACCCATTATGCCAATAATTGTCA
>JBIKYZ010000227.1:0-8038 GCA_044354985.1 Pseudanabaena sp.
TGATTTTGATGACCGTCTCATGTTGAATGCGGCTGGCTTATGGAACTTCTATTTAGATACTGCTTAAAAATGGATTGAAAGCTAAAATCTACTCTGTGCTGTGCTTTTGTTTCCCAACAAATCTATTAGATGGAAGTTTAGTCTCAGTGGGTGTAAATCCTAATGCTAAAGGCAATGGTGGAAGCCTTTCAATTACAACGAATTCTTTGCAAATTCTAAATGGCGCTCAAATTACAGCGGGAGTCTTTGGCAAAGGCGATGGTGGTCAAATTAGCATCAGTTCTGACACAATTAAATTAGAAGGAAGAGGTCTCGTCTTTCAACAGAATGTACCTAGTGGTATTTTTACATCGGTAGAGAGCAATGCGATCGGTAATGCAGGTAGTATTAGTTTGACGACGCGTAACCTGAACATCCTGAATGAAGCTGTCATTTCTGCGGAGACATTAAGCCTAGGTAACGCGGGAAGAATTGAAATTCGAGCTAGTGATGTAATCTCTTTAAATAATGGTTCAATCGAGAGTAATGTCAGATCGACTGGTAAGGGTGATGGCGGCGATCTAAAGATTTTTACAAATACTTTGCAGATGACCAATCAATCTATTTTGAATGCTTCAACTGCTAGTGCTAATAAGGGCGGAAATATTGAAGTTACAGCAAATAGTTTTGAACTTTCTAATGGATCGAAGTTGCAAACAAGTACCTTAAGCAGTGGTGCAGCAGGTAATATCTCCCTCTTTCTCACTGATTTGTTAAAAATAGATGGCACAGATAGCGGCATTTTTGCTGGGACTACCGCTAATTCCACAGGTCGAAGCGGCACAATTTTTATCGATCCTGAGTTAGTTACCTTGACTAACGGCGCAAAAATTTCCGTGAGTAGTTTAGGAACTGGCAATGGTGGAAATATTCAACTAATCGCAGGTTTACTATCCCTTGATAATGCTTCACAGATTATTGCCGAGACAGCAAGCGGTGAAGGAGGCAACATTGTTTTGCAAGTGCGAGACTTACTATGGTTGCGAAATGGAAGTCTGATTAGTGCCACGGCTGGCAATGATGGCAATGGCGGCAATATTGATTTGAGTGCAAACTTTATCTTGGCATTTGCTAAAGATAACAGTGACATTACCGCCAACGCTTTTAAAGGGAAAGGTGGCAACATCCGAATTACTACTCAAGCCATTTTTGGATTGCAATTTCGTCCACGTTTAACTCCTTTGAGCGACATTACCGCTAGTTCTGATTTTGGTGTTAATGGAACTGTAAATATTAATACCCCAGGGGTTGATCCTAGTAAAGGATTAACGAATTTACCTGTTGATATTGGTGATGCTAGTAAACTTGTCTCTCAAAAATGCTTAGCCGATCGCCAAGATAGCGCCTTTATTATTACTGGTCGAGGTGGTATTCCGACCAGTCCTGCTGATGTAATCAGTGGCAATAATTTACAAGAAAATCTGGGTGTACCGACTAATCCAGAGCGTATAGCTGAGGCGAGCAGAAGGATAATTAATCCCTACGGTGAAGTTGCACAAATTGTAAAGGAATCTTCACAAGCTGTGCCAACTCCATCTTGGGCTAGACAACTCCAATCAAATCAAGCTACTGATACATTGCCCGATCGCATTGTTGAGGCGCAAGGATGGACTATTAATCCCTATGGCGCAGTTTCTCTTGTGGCTGAAGTTCCTCAAGTAATACCTGCGCCAAGTTGGGCTAGACAATTACAATGCCGTTAACCAGTAGAGACAATAAATCTATGAAACGATTACTACCACGTTTTACAAAAAAGCAAATCACTAGATTTCTGATAAAAGCAAAGCTTCGTTCGGCTTATATCAAAAATCTAGGTTTAGTTTTTCTATTGTTTTTTCTGACAGCACTTGTTCAACCCAGCTTGGCAACTAGTATTACTTCGCAGCAGGTCTCTCAAATAGTCCAAGCAAATTCTGGGCAACCAAACACATTATTTAGTCGCGGCAAGTCTTTTTATCAATTAGGACAATGGCAAGAAGCAATTAAAGTTTGGGAGCAGGCTGTAAAAATCTATCAACAGCAAAATAATTCCTTAGATTTATCGATAACTTTAAGCAATCTATCCCTAACTCATCAAAAATTAGGACAATGGCAAGAAGCCGATCTCGTAATCACTCAAAGCATACAAATTTCGAGATCGCTGGCAGTTAATCCCGCCAGTCAAAGAGCGATCGCACAGGCTCTTGATACCCAAGGAAATTTGCATATAGGTTTAGGCAAAATCGAAGAGGCAGTTACTATATGGCAAGAAGCCGCCATTTTGCACGCTAAACTTGGCGATCTTGATCAGCAAATTCGCAATGTTCTCAATCAAGCTCAAGCTCTTAAAACTCAAGGCTTTTATCGGCGATCGCTAAAATCTTTAGAATCAATTCAATCATTATTGCCAAAAATATCTGACGAGAATCTGAAAGCGATCGCACTTCATAACTACGGCGATATGTTGACTACTGTTGGCGATCTCAAACTGGCGCATCAACCTTTAGATAAAAGTTTGGAAATTCTCAATCGCCTTTCTAATAAAGATCAAACTAATAACGACCAAAAAAGTATCGTCCTGTTAAGAATGGGTAATCTGGCTAGGCTCGAAGAGAAAACGGAAAATGCAGCCGAATTTTATAAAAAATCCGCACAGGTAGCAGGACAGTCACTAACCAATTTACAAGCTCAACTGAACTTATTTAGTTTGTTGATTGAATCTGAAAACTCCTCTGAGAACCTCGCTGAGGCTTTAGAAATGCGATCTCAAATTGCGTCAGAGTTAGCCAAGTTAGAAAATAGTCGAGAGGAAATCTTTGCACGAATCAATTATGGCGAGAGCTTACTTAGACTAAGCAAATCTGCCAGTCAAGATGTAGCTGATTCTCTATTAGCTGAAGCAGCAAAAATATTAGCTATTTCTGCACAACAAGCTAAATCCATTAATGATAATCGCACTCTCTCCTATGCACTTGGCGCTCTAGGAAATGCCTATGAACAAAGTAAACAAATTGAATTAGCTCAAAATCTAACTCAACAGGCTTTAGCGATCGCGCAAAGCATCAATGCGATCGATATTGCTTATCGTTGGCAATGGCAGCTAGGTAGACTGCTTAATGCAAAGGGAGATGCCAAAAATGCAATTCTTGCCTATACAGAGGCTGTCAATGGTTTACGACAATTACGCAGCGATCTTGTATTTGTTAACCCCAATGTACAGTTTTCATTTCGAGAAACCGTTGAGCCCGTCTATCGGCAACTTGTGAGTTTATTACTACAAGGCGAAGCAGGGGATAAGCAGAAAAACCTAGTCAAAGCTCAAGAAGCGATCGAATCGCTTCAAATTGCCGAACTTGTAAATTTCTTCCGTTCAGACTGTCTCAATGCTGCTCAAGTTGATATTAGCCAAGTAGACAAAACTGCTGCTGTCATTTATCCGATTATTCTCGAAGACCGTTTAGAAGTTATTCTCAGCTTACCCAATCAACCGCTCAGTCACTATGCTAGCAAAGTCACATCAGCACAAATCGACGATATGGTGATCGACTTGCGAGTAAATCTTAAAGATGCCTCTTCTGAAGATTATCTCTCCAGTGCTCTACGCATTTATGATTGGTTAATTCGCCCTGCGGCTAGTGCGATCGCGCAAAGCCAAATCAAAACCATTATATTTGTCTTAGATGGCTCTTTAAGAAATATTCCCATGTCAGTTTTACATGATGGAAAGCAATTTCTAATCGAGAATTACGATATTGCTCTCACGCCGAGCCTACAGCTAATCGATCCGAAGCCGATCGCAAAACAAAAAGTTTCCGCTTTAATAGGAGGCTTGACTGAGGCTAGGCAAGGATTTTCGGCTCTACCCAATGTAAAAAGCGAGTTACAAGAAATCAAAAACCAAGTTCCCTTAAGTTCTATTTTTCTTAACGCTAACTTTACTAAACAAAATCTCGCTCAAACACTTGTCTCCCTTCCCTTCCCAATCATTCATCTTGCAACTCATGGCAACTTTAGTTCTGAAGCTGAAAATACCTATCTACTTACCTACGATGGTAAGTTGACGATTGAGAATCTCTATCAGTTGTTACGCTCTACTGACCGTAGTAATCTTGAGCCTGTAGAGTTATTGATTTTGAGTGCCTGTCAAACTGCTGTGGGAGATAAGCGAGCGGCATTAGGCTTGGCAGGAATGGCGGTAAGGGCAGGTGCTAGAAGTACGATCGCTTCGCTTTGGTCAGTTGATGATGCCGCTACTTCAAAGTTTATGATTGAGCTTTATCAAAGTTTATCTTCTGTGAATGTTACTAGAGCTGCTTCTTTAAGAACAGCACAGCAAGCTTTACTCAAAGATCCAAAATATAATCATCCTTATTTTTGGGCTCCTTTTGTCTTGTTAGGCAACTGGCTGTAATATAGCTGTCGCCATTCTTGTTAAGACATAAAACCCAAATAGTGAGAGGCGACGCGAAGCGTCGCCTCTCACTATTTGGGTTTTGATTTGTCTTGATAAAAGTGGCTAAGGCTATACCAAAGAAAAAAACTTTTTGAAAGTGTTGCAAAGCAACACTTTCAAAAAGTTTTTTTTCTTTGAGGGGGAATTGATGTAAAACAACTTCCTCACATGAGCATATTTTCTATGTTCGTTTAGAACTACTTCTTGGCTCTTCGTCAGGGGGTACTATTGGTGGCGACAAATTAACTAGTACTTTATCTACGCGGTTGCCATCCATATCCACTACTTCAAAACGCATTCTCTCCCAAGTGAAATGTTCACCAACCATGGGAATATGTCGGAGATAAGTCATCATCAGCCCGCCAAGAGTATGGTAGTTATGCTCTTTTTCGTAGGGTAGCTCCTCGACTTCGAGAATCTCTTTAAGGCGATCGCTAGAAATCATGCCATCGATTAGCCAAGAACCGTCTTCTCTTTGCATAGCATCGGGATCACCTTGACGATCATTAGATGGCAGATCCCCAACGATCGCTTCGAGTAAATCTGTAAGAGTTACGATCCCCTCAACACCACCATACTCATCGGTCACCATTGCTACGCGATCGCCAGATTGTTTAAACTGCTCCAAGACACTCAAAGCACTTGCAGTCTCGGCAACATATAGAGGAGGACTACTGGCTTTGACTAAATCGATGGGAGTACCATTGAGACTAGCGTTGAGAAATGCTTTTATCTCGACAATACCTACACAATCATCAAGATTTTCTCTTGCAACAGGAAAGCGGGAATGCCCACTGTTTAAAACTTCGCGCTGTGTTTCTTCAAAAGGTGCATCAACATCGAGCCAGTCGATTTCTGTGCGCGGAGTCATCAGAGATTTAATGGGGCGATCGCCTAAACGAAATACACGCTCAACCATGTCATGTTCTGCCTCCTCAAACATGCCTGATTCGGCTCCCTGAGCAATCATTACCTTAATTTCTTCTTCTGTAACTTGAGACTCTTCAGTCACCTGAATCCCTAGTAAGCTAAGTAAAGCTTCAGTGGAAATACTTAGCAAATAAACAACAGGAGTACCAATATTGGCAAGAAATCGCATTGGCGGCGCGACTGCACAGGCAATCCGCTCAGCATTGCTCATCGCTAGGCGCTTAGGGACAAGTTCGCCAACTACTAGAGACAGGTAAGTAATGATACCGACCACGATCGCAAAGCTAAGGGTTTTGCTATAGGGCTGTAACAAAGGGACGGTATCGAATAACTGCTGCAAGGTTTGAGCGACGGTTGCACCACCCAATGCACCGCTTAAAATTCCGATTAAGGTAATCCCAATCTGAACGGTTGACAAGAAATTGGTGGGTGAAGCAATCAATCTTAAAGCTGCTCTGGCTTTTGCATTTCCTTCCTTTGCCCATTGCTCTAGGCGCACTTTGCGAGCAGATACGATCGCTAGCTCGGACATCGAAAAAACACCATTGACAAGAATTAGTAAAATGATGAGTAAAGCTTCAGAAGCGACGGAAGACATTGTTTTGGGGCAGAACGACTTTATAGGAATCGTTTGTGAAATTTATTAATAGTAGATATATATTCTCATACCAAATTTTGTGTCAAGTTTCTTAAGACTAATAATAAAGGTCAGCAATTATAATTTAAAACCCGATTTTGTGGTTTGTATAGCTGTCGCCAAGTTTACTAAGACATAAAACCCAAGAATTGGTTGGCGGCGCTCCGCGCCGCTAACCAATTCTTGGGTTTTGATTTGTCCTAGAAAGGTGTGTCACTTTGTGACACACCTTTTTTTATTGGGTTGAGGTACTTAGCGGCTATAGAGTTGGGTAATTTCGAGTAGGCGATCGCTAAGCTCTTGATTGAGCAAATTGGGATCGCTATAGCGCCAGCCCCAATTTCCTGTCGCAGTTCCTGGTGTATTCATGCGACCACTGTTATCTAAGCCAAGGACATCTTGTAAAGGCACGATCGCAATTACTGATACTGCTGCCATCGCTATACGGATCAGCACCCAGTTAATCGGCTCACCTGCGGCAAAACCTACTATATATTTGTAAAACAATTCTTTTTCGTATCTACTAGCTCGCTGCCACCAGCCCACTGCCGTGTCATTGTCATGAGTTCCTGTATAAACTGCACAATTACGGACATAGTTGTGGGGTAAATGAAAATTGTCGGAGCCACCTCCAAACGCAAACATGAGGACGCGCATCCCAGGAAACCCAAAATCATCGCGCAACTTATCAACTTCAGGAGTGATCACACCCAAATCTTCGGCAAGAATTGGCAACTCACCCATCACCTCATTCAGCTTTGTAAATAGCTCAGTTCCTGGGGCTGTTTCCCATTCGCCATTGATGGCAGTTTCTTCACCTGCGGGGACTTGCCAAAAAGCTTCAAACCCTCGGAAGTGATCGATACGAATAATATCTACATACCGATTTAAAAATCTAAAGCGATCGATCCACCATGCAAAGTCAGTTTCTTGCAGATATTCCCAGTTATAGACTGGGTTGCCCCATAGTTGACCTGTAGCGCTGAAATAGTCGGGTGGTACTCCTGCCATTTGGGCGACTTCATAGGTCTCAGGATCAAGCACAAAGTTTTTGGGATTAGCCCAGACATCTGAGCTATTGTGCGATACATAGATGGGAATATCGCCAATAATTTGAATGTTTCGTATATTGGCATATTGCTTGAGTTTCAACCATTGATCAAAGAAGATGAATTGCACAAATCGCTGAAACTCAATTTGATCATGCAATTCTTCACGCTTTTGTTGTAGTGCTTCGGGTTCTCGTCTAGCGATCGCAGGTTCCCAATTGTTCCAAAGAATTTTAGGATTTTGTTCATGCAATGCCATGAATAGCACATAGTCTTCTAGCCAATCAGCTTCTTCGTAGCAAAACTTTTTGAACTGCTCTTGCAATAGATATAGATCGTGATGGTGCTTAAGATCTTGATCGACATATCCTTGTTTGAAGCGAATGAAGGCTATCTCAAGCAATTTCCGTTTATATGGCATCACGGCGGCAAAATCAACTCGATCTTGATTAAATTCAGGAATATCCGCCCAGTCCTCTTCTTTGAGCAAATATTGCTTTGCTAAAAGCTCTGGGCTGATCAGATACATGCTACCTGCGATCGCGCTGAAGCTCATATAGGGAGAGTTACCGTATCCTGTGGGACCAAGGGGCAGCACTTGCCATAGCTTTTGTCCACTACGCGATAAAAACTCAATAAACTGATAAGCCGTCTCTCCTAAATCCCCGATCCCAAATTTACTGGGTAGTGAGGTTGGATGTAATAAAATTCCACTAGAGCGTTGAAAGGACATAAACACAAAATAAAAGCTTTTAGTTCTGGCTTTACTTTACCGCCTTATGTAGAGAAGTTTTCAAATGAGCATATGCTTATTTGAAAACTTCTTTACTCACCTTACGCAGATAGAAAATCCAGAGATTTGATTTAGATAAAAGAGTCTGAGAATGTATACTGAAACAAAGTTTGAACGTAATTGCTTCATCGAAACTAAACCAAGAGTAGCACATAGGA